>JALTUB010000067.1 GCA_027047745.1 Sulfurimonas sp. | reverse complement strand
ATATAGAGACAGATATAAAAGATATTTTATCGCAAAACAAAAATTATATAGACAAATGTATCCTAAAGGACAGGGATTAGAGGCTATTTGGAAGGGTAATAGGTCTGAGGATGCACCTCTATTGACTATTTATCGCCATTTTGACAGTGCTTCTGTTCACAAGGGTGTTATAGGAAGATTACCTAGAACTATGTGGGTTATTGATTATCCACAATTTGAGAGAATTTACTACTCTTTGGTGGCAGGATACAATGTATTTGGAAATATTTCCCACCAAACAAACATAAGAAGATATATGGATTTTCTTCGTTTAGAGGGAGAAATAAACTTTATCTCTTACATGCCAAATAATATTCAATTACCAATGCTTAAATCATGGTATATAAATTCTAACATGATTAAAGATGAAAAAAATATAAGGATATATCATAAAGATACGAGTATAATTTACAAAACAAAATATCCAAAAACTGAGTTTATCCAAGCCGTTGTTAATCATCATATACTGAAATCCACTAACATTCACTTTGATAAAATCAACTACTACAAAGAGGGAGATAAACCTCCAAAAATGCCAACAGAGTTTCACACAAGAGAAGATTTATTGAATGGTTTAAAATCACTCACAAAACCAGGAACAGAGTTTGTAAAACATCTTACAGGAAATAATATCAATACTATTATGTTAAGGATTAAAATACCTAACAGAGAAGATAATGTTGGAACAATAGTTATCAATAGATGGCATGATAATGTTGATTCAATGTTTAGTGAAGAAGGAACTTTAAACTCAAGTTTAGATACTTTAGACTTCATTGAAAAACAAATCGGTTCTTACCCAAATATGTTTGCTGTTGTGGAATATAAAGATTTACCTGACTTTTTTGACTTGATAAAGAACTTTGATGGAAGTGAGCGATATATCAAAAAAGCAAAAAAATATTCTGTTCAAAGAGGAGATGCAAATTTTTGGAAAACATACGACTGGTTTCAAAAATATTTCAACAAAAAAGAGCCGATAAAATCAGGACTTTATGACCTAAATAGATATTACGACAAGTAATACCAATCCCAACTAAGGAGTAGTAATTTAAATAAAAGATAAGCCTTCAGATGCAAGGCAGACTATCGCAGGAGCTACTGGTAGCTTCAAGGATAGTCTAACGAAGTCAGATGATGGCTTATCTTTTACCCGAAGGGCGAACATATTGCAGTATATTACTGCGTTAAAAGAGTTTGAAGCTACTAGTAGTAGCTCCTGCACTCTTTTGCCTTGTACTATACCACAATATGTTCGTTTAAATTACTACTCCTTAGTTGGGATTGGTATAAGCATAACCTAAACTTTACAATAAAGTAGTATAATGACAAAAATATTTATTATGAGGTTTAAATGCAGATACTTGATGGTAAGGCACTTTCACAAAGAATAGAACAAAAAGTTAAAGATGAAGTTATAGAACTAAAAACGCAGACGGGTTATACTCCTGGTTTAGCTGTCATCTTAGTTGGTCAAGACCCTGCAAGTCAGGCTTATGTCAGCATGAAGAAAAAAGCATGTGATAGAGTTGGATTTTACTCTGTTAGTCATGAGATGCCAGAAGACATATCACAAGAAGCCATAGAAAATACTATCACTATGATGAATAAAAATCCAAATATTGATGGTATTCTTGTTCAACTTCCACTTCCCCCACAGATAGACACAACAAAGATACTAGAGTTAGTAAATCCTGCTAAAGATGTAGATGGTTTTCATCCTTATAATGTTGGACGACTAGTTACAAATCTTGATGGTTTTGTACCATGTACTCCACTTGGTGTAATGGAGTTATTAGCAGAGTATAACATCGATGTTAAGGGCAAAAACTGTGTTGTGGTTGGTGCTTCAAATATAGTTGGAAAACCTATGGCGTCTTTGCTTTTAAACGCAGATGCTACTGTTGAGATTTGTCATATATTTACAGATGACCTGAAAAAACATACACTAAACGCAGACATAATCCTTGTTGGTGTTGGTGTTATAAACCTTATCAAAGAAGATATGGTTAAAGATGGTGCTATTATCGTTGATATAGGTATAAACAGAGCTGAGAGTGGAAAACTTGTTGGTGATGTTGACTTTGCAAATGTTAGCGAAAAATGCTCATACATCACACCAGTCCCAGGTGGAGTTGGTCCTATGACAATCGCGATGCTTTTAAGCAATACACTAAAAGCTGCAAATATGAATGCAAAAGAGAGAGGATAGATGAAAAATTTATTAGCTAAAGCATACCGTTTTTCAAACTCATGGACTGGAACTATTATCATAGTTCTTTTTGTCATCTTTTTTATTGCACAAGCCTTTAGAATTCCTAGTGGAAGTATGAAAGACTCTCTTCTCATAGGAGACCATCTTTTTGCTAAAAAATTCGCATACGGTATTCCTATGCCATACATTCCATTTTTAGAAGTTCCACTTTTTCCATGGACAAAAAGCT
>JALTUB010000066.1 GCA_027047745.1 Sulfurimonas sp. | reverse complement strand
AGTATCTTAGTGCTTATATATTTTGCTCTTAAAAAAATGACACCTACGCTCATAGTGTTTTTCACTCTTCCATTTGCACTTTTGGGAGGACTTATCTATATTGATATACTCAACTTTGCTATGAGTATTGCAGTGATTGTTGGATTTTTAGCCCTGCTTGGTGTGGCTGCTGAGACGGCAATCGTCATGATAGTCTATCTTCAAGAGAGTGTTGATGAGTCAAAAGAGCAGTTTGGAGAAAAATTTGGACTCAAAGAGTTAAATGATGCTATCTATGAAGGAGCAGTACAAAGAGTAAGACCAAAGCTCATGACAGTTTTTGCAATCCTTGCAGGACTAACTCCGATAATGTACACTCATGGAGTAGGCTCAGAGGTAATGCAACGCATAGCAGCACCAATGCTAGGTGGTATCATCTCTTCAGCAGTTCTTAGTCTTGTTATCATTCCGATACTTTTTGAGATTTATGCGAAAAGAGAGATGCACAATGATGATTAAAAATCTTCATTGTCAAAAGCATCAAGCTCTTTTTGATACTTCTTTTCTTCAAGAGCTTTTCTATCAGCTTTTGACATCATTTTTTCAGAAACAAGTTCGCCTATATGCGTTTTGTTATCAAGCTTATACATGTAGGCATAAGTTCCATATAAAACTCCTATAAAGGCAAGAGAAACTATTATCTTTTGAGCAGTGTTAAAAGTCGTAATCTTCTCTTTTCTTTTTATCTCACAAGTACCACCGGGGCAATTTGTAGCTGGTGTTGGCATAACAAGATTGTATATTTTGCATCCTACACAGATAGAAAAAGCTGACTCAAAGATAAGAAGAATAAGACAGATGATACAGACAAAAACTTTAATAGGATTTGGTTGCCAATGTATAACCAAAAGATAAAACATAGGTAAAGCTAAAATAAACCCTAAACCCCAAGCAAATCTTTTTTGCAATGCTCCTACATATTCTGGTTTTTGATTTTGAACTATAAATCTTCCCATCAAAAGTGATGGTGAATAGCTAGGATTTATCACGCGTATCAAAAAGTCAAGTGTAAAAAAAGCTATAAAGTATCTTGTAACTACTCCATGACCCAGCATAACTGCGTTTGTCAAGCTTAAAAGACCTATGGCAAAAAGTATCCCTGCCCCTGCTCTAGCCTCTCTCTCATTTACAACTCTAACATCATAACCTTCTACTTCTTCGCCATATTTAAAAAAATCTTTCATTTATATAAGTCCTAAAAGAGCAACAAGTAAAACAGGAGGTGTTATAACTAAACCTACTTTCATATACTGAGCCCAAGTGATTTTAACACCTTTTTGTTTTAGTACATGCAACCATAAAAGTGTTGCTAACGAACCAATCGGTGTCATTTTTGGTCCAAGATTTGAGCCTAATATATTTGCATAAACAAGAGCTTCATGACCCGCATACCCTACTTTGTCTATGGCGATGTCCATAATCATAATAGTTGGCATGTTGTTCATGATGGAACTTATAAAAGCAGATAAAAAACCTGTTCCTATTATAGCAGTTATTTTCCCATAAGTAGATAATGCTACTATCCAAGAAGAGATAATATCTGTAAGACCTGCGTTTTTAAGTCCATATACAACAACATAAAGCCCAATACTAAACCAAACAACCTGCCATGGAGCTGCTTTTATGGTCATGATTGGTTTAACAGCCTTGTAGTAGTTTGCTATGAGTAAAAATATCAATGCACCACCTAGAGCAAAAAGAGAAACAGGCAGATGGTATCTATCGCCTATGAAATATCCCATCATCAAAAGTGCTAAAAAGAACCAAGATATTTTAAACATTGTCTGGTTTTTTATAACTGAAGAAGCCTCTGGCAACTCCAAGACATCTACCTTAAGTGGAATATCCTTTCTAAAATAGAACCACAAAACAGCGATAGAAGCAAAGATACTAAGCAGGTTTGGCAGAAACATATTTTTAGCATACTCCACAAAACCGATGTCAAAAAACCCTACTGTTACTATGTTTGTAAGGTTTGAGATAACTAAAGGGTTTGAGGCACTATCGCCTATAAAACCACCAGCCATCAAAAAAGCAAATATAGGAAGAGGTTTCATTTTAAGATACTTCATTTTTGCTAAAAGGATAGGAGTAAGTATCAAAGCAGCCCCATCATTTGCAAAAAAAGCAGCCACTACTGCTCCTAAAAGCAAGATATAAACAAACATCTTGTTACCACTACCACCACTAAGTTTAGCCATTTTTATGGCTGCCCACTCAAAGAATCCTATCTCATCAAGAACCATAGAGAGGATAATAATCCCAATAAAAGCAAGAGTAGCATCCCACACTATAGAAGTTACAGTAAAAACATCCTCAAAACTAACCACACCAAGCAAAAGTGCAACTATCGCACCAACAACAGCCGAAGTCCCTATCTGCAAATCACGAGGTTGCCAGATAATAAATATAAGTGTCACAAAAAACACTGCAAACGCAAGTAACATTTT
>JALTUB010000065.1 GCA_027047745.1 Sulfurimonas sp. | reverse complement strand
TCCATCGAACAAAAGACCAAATAACTACTTTGAGAGCATTGTAATCTTTTTAAAATATTTTGTAAGGTTCTTTTCGCATAAATAATATCAGATTCATTATTTATCTTAATTTGCTCAATTATTATCATAACAGATACCCAATATCTCGTTCTATATTTTTAGAAATAGTGTTATCTCGTATAATAAAATTAAATTCAAAAGGCATATCCAACTTTGTTTTGATTCTCTCTTGAATTTTGCTCATCTTATAACTAATAAACTCGCCTCTTTGCCCAATATATAAAATAGCAAATTTGTCTGCATGTAGTCGAAAGCAAAATACTTCTCTAGGTTGTGGATTTTTCATTTTTGTGATTCCTGAGAACTCTTCATTGATAATATCTGCTATAGTTTTTAAAGCAATATCTCCTTTATGGAGTCCAAAAGCTTTGTTATAATCTTTAAACTCTTTTAAATTACTCTCGACTAAAGAGACTTTATATCCATAATCATAGCTTTTTCTGAGTAAACCGAGGAGTGCATCACGGTTGAGCAGTTTTGTTAAGTGATCTGCAAAAAAGAAACTATTTCTTTGCTCTTCAAGTCCAACAAATTCAATCTTTTTATACCTATTTTTTTGAACAATACCAAGCTTTTTAATCAGAAGCATAAATACTTTGTAAATTTCTGGGTCAAACTTATTTTTTTCTTGCATTTCATCCATTATCGCTATAGCTTCATTAAACCCAATAGATGCACGATAAATTCGACTCGTTGTCAAAGCATCAAAGACATCTGCAACTGAAAGGATACGGGAATAGAGTGGAATATCTTTTCCTTTAAGTCCATCAGGATAACCACTCCCATCAAAATTTTCATGATGATGCTTTACTGCATCCTTCAAATAAGAAAAATTGTTTAATTTTTCGATTATTTGTCCACTTATATAACTATGCATCTGTATAAGTTTAAACTCACTAAACTCCAGCTTTGTTGGTTTTAGTAAAATATTGTCAGGGATACCTATCTTGCCTACATCATGCAAAAGTCCTGCTATGTAAACATCCTCACACTCTTTAGGTGAAAGTTTTAATGCTGCTGCTAAGTGTTTTGCATAATATGCCACATTTTCAGAATGCCCTTGTGTATAAGCATCCCGAATCTCTGTGGAGTATATAAGTGGCATAATTTCACTAATATCATTTTTAATAGTTATATCCTTTTTCTATGTAACAAACATCATATATTCATTGTAACACTTATTTAAAAAAACTATACTTTTTAGCTTAGAATATAAAATAAAATTTATAATATGTCACTTATCGTGCAATCAATCCTTATTCTTAATAAAATAAGATTATAATGGCACAAAAAAAAGAGGATTTTCCTATATTAGTTCATATATGTTGCAGTGTTGATAGCCACTTCTTTTTAGAAAAATTACAAAAAGATTATCCAGAAGAAAAACTTACGGGTTTCTTTTATGACCCAAATATTCATCCATATTCAGAGTATCAACTGCGTCTGCTTGATGTTAAACGAAGTTGTAAAAAACTTGGAATTGATCTGCTTGAGGGTGAATACGATTATGAAAACTGGCTTCAAGCAGTGCGAGGGCTTGAAAAAGAGCCTGAAAAAGGTGCTAGATGTGAAGTCTGTTTTGATAAACGATTTTCTGTAAGTGCAAAAAAAGCTCTTGAACTTGGTGAAAAAAAGATAACCACTACCCTACTCGTAAGTCCCTTAAAATCACAAGAACAGCTCAAAAGAGTTGGAGATGAGTTTCATGAGAAAAATGGTGTAGAATTTATAGCTGTTGATTATAGAAGTGGTGGGGGAACTCAAGACCAGAGTCGAGTAACTAAAGAGGAGCAACTTTATCGTCAAGATTATTGTGGTTGCATCTTTGGTTTAACTATGCAAAGAGAGCAACAAGATAGACTTATGGATGAGATGTTTAGTCCCATCTCTAACAATATCTTACCTGCTTCCATAGAAGAAAGACTTGCTCTATATACTAAACGAAATGAACTTGAAGATGAAAATATCAAATATAAAATCATCAAACAGAAGTTTTTAAACTATCGTCAATTTAATTTTAGATTAACAGAGGGAAAGAAAACACATATCACTGCTTACGCACTTTCATACTCAACTCTTCGACGAAAAAGAGCTCAAGGTAAGATAGAGTTTTATCATGACAGGTTACACTATTTTAACCGTGAAGAGATAAAGTTTATCACTTTAGAGGATTTTAATTTACTTATAAAACACAACTATAAAGATATAAATGAGTTAATCTTCAATCCTCCAAGTTTTGAAGAGGAGTTAGAGGTAAGAACAATATTAACAGGCTCAAACTATGACTTAACACCAATCATAGTTGTAGAAGATATATCTGATAAAAAACTAAATATTTATCTTGATGCAAAAACATATGAAGACACAAAAGAAAAACTAATCGTTTTATAATCATTTTTTAGGTAAAATTGCCAAAATTATTATTAAGGCTCTTATTATGACTTTAGATGTTATGCAAATACAAAAAATACTTCCACACCGTTACCCTTTTTTACTCGTTGACCGTGTAACAGATATGGTAGAAGGTAAATCAATAGTTGCTTATAAAAATGTATCTATCTCAGAGCCTGTTTTTGAAGGTCATTTTCCAGGTCATCCAATCTATCCTGGTGTTATGATTTTAGAAGGAATGGCTCAAGCTGGTGGTATTCTCTCGTTTTTAAGTATGGGAGAGATGAGTGAAGAGGAGATAGCAAATAAAGTTGTTTACTTCATGAGCATAGATAAAGCAAAGTTTAGAAATCCTGTAAGACCTGGAGATAAACTAGAGTATCGCATCTCTGTAATCAAACAAAAAGGCACTATCTGGATGCTTAAAGGTGAAGCTTTCGTTGATGATAAATTAGCAAGTGAAGCTGAACTAAAAGCTATGATAGTTGATAAGTAAGAGTTAATATATGTCAAATATATCTAAACTTGCCCTCATTGAAGATGGTGCAATTATTGGTAAAAATGTTGAGATAGGAGCTTTTTGTTTCATCTCTTCAAAGTCCACTATCGGCGATGGAACAAGTATAGCTCAAGGTGCTTGTATTTATGGAAAAACAACTATTGGGAAAAACAATAAAATTTTTTCTCATGCAGTCATTGGGTCTATCCCACAAGATTTAAAGTTTCATGGTGAAGATGTTGAGTTAATCATAGGTGACAACAATACGATCAGAGAGTTTACACTCTTTAACCCTGGAACTGAGGGTGGTGGAAGTAAAACTGTTATAGGCGATAACAACCTATTTATGGGTTATGTTCATCTAGGTCATGATGTTATTATTGGTAACAACTGTATCTTAGCAAATGCGGCTACTTTAGCAGGTCATGTTGAGCTTGGAAATCATGTTGTTATTGGTGGCATGACACCTATTCACCAATTTATTCATATTGGCGATTATGCTATGATTGGTGGTGCTTCTGCACTTGCACAAGATATTCCTCCATACTGCTTGGCAGAAGGAAATCGTGCAAATCTAAGAGGTTTAAACCTAACAGGACTTCGTCGTCAACTTAATCGTGAAGATATAAATGCACTTAAATCTACTTACAGAGAACTTTTTGAGTCTGGAAAACCACTCAAAGATAATGCAAGTGAGATTGTTAAAAATACAGATAATGAATATGTAAAAAATCTATGTACTTTTGTACTAGAAACTAAAAGAGGAATTCCATTTGAGAGGAAACAAATATGATAACTAGACATTGTAGTTTTTGTGATGCAAGCGAGAGCGAGAAAAATCCACTAATAGCTGGTAATGGCGTATATATATGTAAAAACTGTGTTGTTTCGGCATATAAAATCATGTTTGGAGATGAAAAAAATATATCAACTCCAAAAAATGATGAACTTCTTGAAGCTGTAAATAACTTAATGACACCAAAAGAACTTGATAAATTTTTAGGTGATTATATTATTGGGCAAGAGAGAGCTAGAAAACTTTTAAGTGTTGCCGTTTACAATCACTATAAAAGAATTTTCAAAACAGCTGATATAACAGATGATGACACTGAAATAGCAAAATCAAATGTTCTTCTTATTGGTCCAACTGGTTCAGGAAAAACACTTATGGCTCAAACTATCGCTAGAGTTTTAAATGTACCTATTGCTATCGCTGATGCAACGAGCTTAACTGAAGCTGGATATGTTGGAGAGGATGTTGAAAATATCTTAACAAAACTCATCCAAGCCGCTGATGGTGATGTAAAAAGAGCACAAAAAGGTATAGTATTTATCGATGAAGTTGATAAAGTGGCTCGTATGAGTGAAAACCGTTCTATCACTCGTGATGTAAGTGGTGAAGGTGTTCAACAAGCTTTACTTAAAATAGTAGAGGGTGCAGATGTAAATATCCCACCAAAAGGTGGAAGAAAACATCCAAATCAAGAGTTCACTTCCATAGATACAACTAATATTTTGTTTATATGTGGTGGTGCTTTTGATGGTTTAGAAGAGATACTAAAACGCAAACAGGGTCAAAATGTTTTAGGTTTTGGGCATGATAAAAAAACAAAAGATGAACAAAAACCAACTTACGATATGGTTGAACCTGATGATTTAGTTCATTTTGGTCTTATTCCTGAGCTTGTTGGTCGTCTTCCTATTATTGCATCACTTCAAGAGATTAATGAAGATGATATGGTTAGAATACTTACAGAGCCTAAAAACTCACTAATCAAACAGTATAAAAAACTTTTTTCCATAGATAATGTTGAGTTAAACTTTGAAGAAGATGCTCTTCGTGCCATTGCAACAAAATCTATAAAAAGAAAAACAGGAGCTCGTGGACTTCGTGCTATTTTAGAAGAGAACATGATAGATATAATGTATGAACTTCCAGAGTATGAGGGGTATGAGGTACTTATCACTAAAGAAGTTATAGAAAATGGTGAAACACCTCTTTACATAAAAAAAACAATACAAAAAATAGCATAAGGCAAACAAAAGATGATATTTAACAAAATTATAGGACTTTTTTCAAACGATTTATCAATCGACTTAGGAACTGCAAATACTATTGTAATTGCTAAAGGAAGAGGAATTATTATCAATGAACCTTCTGTTGTTGCAGTTAAGACTGAAAAATATGGTCAAAGTAGAGTGTTAGCCGTTGGGCATGAAGCAAAAGATATGGTAGGTAAAACTCCTGGAAATATTAGAGCTATTCGCCCTATGCGTGATGGTGTTATTGCTGATTTTGATATGACTGAAAAGATGATTCGTAAGTTTATAGAAAAAGCACATGGAAGAAGCAGTCTTATTTCTCCTCGTATTATTATCTGTGTTCCTTATGGTCTTACACAAGTTGAGAGGAAGGCTGTTCGTGAGTCTGCTTTAAGTGCAGGGGCAAGAGAAGTTTTTCTTATCGAAGAGCCTATGGCAGCTGCTATTGGTGCTGGTGTTGATATTCGTGAACCACAAGGTCATTTAGTAGTCGATATAGGTGGTGGTACTACTGAGATTGGTGTTGTATCTTTGGGTGGACTTGTTTTAAGTAAATCTATCCGTACAGCAGGTGATAAGATAGACCAAAATATCATCAACTACATTAGAAAAAAATACAATCTTTTAGTAGGTGAAAGAGTTGCTGAAGAGATTAAGATAAACATTGGTACAGCTATAACTTTAGATAAAGACCTTACTATGGTAGTAAATGGTCGTGACCAAGTAGAGGGTCTTTTAAGTTCAGTTGAGCTTACAAGTGAAGATGCAAGGGAGGCTATGAAAGAACCTCTTAAAGAAGTTGCAGAAGCACTTCGTGATGTACTAGAGCAAATGCCACCTGATTTAGCTGGTGATATTGTTAACCATGGTATTATCCTTACTGGTGGTGGAGCTCTTATCCGTCAACTTGACAAATACCTTTCTGATATAGTTAGAATACCTGTTTTTGTGGCAGATGAACCACTACTTGCTGTTGCAAGAGGAACTGGTCGTGCTTTAGAAGAGATAGACTTACTACAAGAACTATTTGAGAATGAATAAAAAAGTTTTTAGCTTTTTTTTAATCTTAATTGCACTCTTTGTGGGTGCATTTTATTATACAGATATTGTACAAAAACCTGTTATATCTGTACTTAACAGTGTTAAAATCAGCTATAAAAATGCCATAGAATTTGTAGAAAATAGTTTTCATAAACATTTTTATCAAGCAGAGCAAATAACTAAACTAAAAACACAACTTCAAAAGTATGAAAACAATCACCTAGTAATGCAAGAGTTAGCAACTGAGGCTAATGACCTTTATAAAATAAACAAATCATCTCTAAAACTTAACCCTAAAGTAGAGTTAGTAAGAGCAATCTCTTATCAAAAGTTTGCCAACTTTAACAGAGTTTGGATACAGATGAAAGACTTTAACAAATCAAAAATATATGGTCTAACATATAAAGAACTCGTGGCTGGTATCGTTATCTCAAAGAACTCAAAACCTTTAGGTCTTTTAAATAGAGATATACAAAGCACATACGCAGTTTTTGTTGGAAATCAACATGCTCCTGGGATTGCACATGGAAACAATGGAAAAAATATTATTATAAAGTATATTCCTTCATGGTTTAACATAAAAAAAGATGATGAAGTAACTACATCTGGACTTGATAACATATTTTTTAAGGGGCTAAAGGTAGGCAAAGTTATCTCTGTTACAAAGGCTCAAGGCTACCAAAATGCTATCGTTCAACAATACTATAAATCAAACAATCCTAACTATTTTTACCTTATAAGGAAGCTAAAATGATGAAAATATTTTTTACACTGTTACTTGTTTTAAATCTTTATGCACAAGACAAAAAACATGAACTAACTATCGGTGCAGGTCCATATATCCAAACGCAACCATATAAAGGAGTTGATAATATTATTCTTCCTTCACCATTTTTCTACTATAATGATGGTCTTTTTTATGCGAAATGGTCTCGTTTTGGAGTATATTTTTTAGGAGAAAAAACAGATGATTTTTCTTGGGCTTTCTCTTTAACTGCACAACCTAGAGTATATGGTTACAAGGCATCTGATTCTCCATACTTAAGTGGTATGGATGATAGAAAAAACTCTGTTGAAGCAGGTCTTGCATTTTCTGCACAAAAAGATAAACTTTTTGTAGATGCTATGCTCTTAACTGATGTTTTACATGAACAAAATGCTTGGATTTTACAAACAGAAGTTGGTTATGAATTTCATATAAAAAAATTATCCATATATCCAAGTATTTTAGCAACATACCAGTCTGCAAAATTCACAGACTATTATTATGGAGTAAAATCAAACGAAGCAACACTCTCAAGACCTCAATATAGTGCAGGTTCTGGTGTGCAACTCGGATTACAAACTTATCTCAAATACCCATTCACAAAATCTATTGCAACTTTAGTAAATTTACACGCAGAAAAGCTATCTTCACAAGCTAAAGATAGTCCTCTTGTTCAAGACAATACTATCTACTCAGGATTAGTTTCTCTTATCTATACTTTTGAGTATTAAAAAGAGAGACAAAAACTCATCAAATTTTAAGTGCATTTTGGCTATAATCTCTAAATTTTTAAAGAAAAACTAGAAGGGTAAAAATGCCAAAACGCACCGATATACAAACTATTTTACTTATAGGTTCTGGTCCGATTATTATCGGTCAAGCATGTGAATTTGATTATTCAGGAACGCAAGCAGTTAAAACATTAAAAGAACTTGGTTATAGAGTTGTTCTCATCAACTCAAATCCTGCAACTATCATGACAGACCCAGAGTTTGCAGATAGGACATACATAGAACCAATCAAAGAAGAGATCATCGCTAAAATCATCATAGATGAAAATATTGATGCTATTTTACCAACTATGGGTGGTCAAACTGCTTTAAATGTTGCCACAAGTATGTATGAAAAAGGTATGTTAGAAGGTGTGGAGTTTCTTGGTGCTACTCCCCAAGCAATTCATAAGGGTGAAGACCGTTCTGCTTTTAATGAAGCTATGATTAAAATCGGTATGGACTTACCAAAAAGTGCAAATGCTTACAGTGTTGAAGAAGCTATAAAAGTTGTAAAAGAGATTGGTTTTCCTGTAATCTCTCGTGCCTCTTTTACACTTGCAGGTGGTGGTTCAGGTGTTGCTTATAACATGGAAGAGTTTAAGAAACTAGCACAAGAGGGTATCTCTGCTTCTCCTGTAAATGAGATAGAGATAATGGAGTCTATGCTTGGTTGGAAAGAGTATGAGATGGAAGTTATTCGTGA
>JALTUB010000064.1 GCA_027047745.1 Sulfurimonas sp. | reverse complement strand
TGTATGGTTTTCATCTTGACTAAAATTATTAATCGTATAGACTATACCTTTATTAAATAAATTTCCATTAAATTCTCCAAAGGAACCTGAAATATCGCTACTTATATGTGCACCATCACCATCTTTGGCTGTACTCTTTTTAACACCGTCAATAGCAATTTTGCTATTCATGGACATATCGATTCCATCAAATGTTTTAGTAATTTTAACATCAGTTAAATTTGTATTGCTAATATTTTTTATAGGGGTAGTAACTCCATGAAACATGCTGACTAGACCGAAGCTAAGACCTTCTTCATATGGTTTGCCATAACATAAGCTCGTGTTTGTATCTGGTATTGGTTCACTACAACCACTAGCCTCACAACTACTCTTTGGTGAATTATCTACAACATGAGCACCTATTTTACTTGAATCTGCTGATGTTATTTTCCCATCTCCGTTAGTATCGCTTACCCCATCCCAGTAGTTTCCGTCAAAATTATTATTATCGTGGTTTGTGTAGGCAAGGTAGGCTCCACTTAGACAGTTATTGTGAACTGTTGATGGATTTTGAGTTGGTAAATGTAGGGCATAATTAGTTGTATTATCTATCTTAGAATTGCTTATATCTGCACTATTAATCTGAGAATCAGTATATATACCGTATGTAACATTGCTTATACATACAGAATCTACAGTAAGTTTATCAGCATTTCCTATATATATGCCGTAATTTTTTTTATCTGTATCTATATAACTGTATTTTATAGTTATGTTAACTTTGGAACCGTTACCAGAAAAAATACCATAGTTGTCTGATTTGATTTTTACATTAGAAATAGTAACATCTTGAGTAGGTGAGAGATAAACACCGGTACCGCTTGAACTAGTTAAATTTGCGTCGTTTAAAGAAGAAAAACCATTGGCAGCAAGAATAGCCTCATCTTTTGAATGTACTGTTATATTGTTAAAGGTGCTGTCCCCACTATTACCCGTGTTTAAAAATATACCCTTGCTATCTGTACTATTTACTTTAATCGTGTTAAAAGTTGCTTTTTTCCCTGATGTAATATAAATTCCTTCATTTACTGAAGATATGTTGATATTTTTAAAATCTTTTTTTCCAGTAACCTTAGTTCCTAAAAGCATACCTATCTGATTGCTATTTGCAGATATGTCTGAAAATGTTAAATTTGCTGATGTGTTAGCTATATGCAAAGCTGCTTGATGTGTACTCAAGTTAGAAGAAGTTAAGTTTAAATTTGTAAAACTTTTTCCACCTTTTCCGACATATATAGCCTCATATTTTGAATTTACAGTTATATTGTTAAAAGTGTGATCACCTTTAGTATTTGCTCCAAGATGGATACCCTCACCGCCAGGAGCATTTACTGTTATAGTATCAAATGTCAATGCTGTATTTACACTGTTTACTAGTAATCCAGCGGCAGTTGTAGAAGTTAAGTTTAAATTAGTAAAACTTTTTCCACCTTTTTCAACATCTATAGCCTCTTTTTTTGAATGTATAGTTATATTGTTAAAAGTATGGTTACCAGTAGTGCTTGTTGAGAGTTGTATCCCCATAGCATTTTGAGATGTGATAGTTAGGTCTTGAAAAGTTTGTTTACTTCCATTTGATATATCTATTCCATCTTGGCCAGAAACTATATCAAGATTTTTAAAATTATTGTTTCCAGTATTGGAACTCGTTCCAAATATACCAATATTGTCTGTTGTTATTTTAAAATTATCAAAAGTTTCATTTGCATTATTGATACTTATAGCTCTATCATTTCCCCCATTAAGTACAACATCATCTATCGCTTGTCCATCAACGCCTTTTATGGTAAGATTGTTTTTATTAACATTTATATGTTCATTATATGTGCCTGAGCATATCTCTATAGTATCTCCATTACTCGCAGCATCGATGGCATTTTGAATAGTTGAATATCCAGTTCCACTTTGACAAGTACCAACAACCAAAGTATGAGCAAAAACCACCGTCCCACTTAAAATAACTCCTAAAAATACATTTATTAAGGGGGTCAGGGTTTTACTTTTTACTTTTTTATTCTGCAGCATATCAATTCTCCTCTTTTTTGATGGTTTTTTCTACATGCAGAGTGAGTTGTTTTAAAATATCTATGTATTTTTCAGCATCATCTAAATCATCATGTAGTATAGCATATCTACCTTCTATTGCGTATTGTGCAAGGTTCTCAAGTTCGTTTATGTTTGTGATATGTTTTATGTCATTATGGCTTAATAAATTTATAAAGTCTGATATATCATGTGTTTTTAGAACCCGTATTTTTTTATGTGATAGTAAAGATTTTAAAAGCTTTTCTGCACTTTGCTGTAAATGAAAATATATAAGTTCAAAATCTATCTCTACTTCCCCTTTATCAAAGGCTTTTAGTAAAAATATCGAAGTATTCAAATCTATATTTGCCTTGTGTAAAAACATATCACAGCTATTTTTTATATCATCTTTTTTCATAAAGAACTTCTCCGTATTTATTAGCAT
>JALTUB010000063.1 GCA_027047745.1 Sulfurimonas sp. | reverse complement strand
AAAAGTAGTTTTTATGGGTCTGAGTCAAGTAAATATAGATAAAGTAAAACATCTTAAAGATATTGACTCGGCTACGACATATCTTTTTACACAAATAACAAAAACTCCTACCTTAGAAAAAGCACTTCAATATGCAATCCAAGCACATAAAACACAGACTAGAAAAAGTGGTGAGCCATATATTATTCATCCAATTTTAGTTGCTTCTATTGTTTCGTCTATTACTGCCGATGAATCTATGGCTATTGCCGCACTGCTTCATGATATTGTTGAAGATACAGAGATTACTATTGAAGAAATAGAAGATATATATGGAAATGATGTTGCACATTTAGTTGAAGGTTTAACTAAAATAGATGCAATTCGTGATTCTGAATTGATTCCTTCTACCTCAAATGAAAAACTTGTTGTTTCTGCACTTACATTTAGAAAGATGCTTCTAGCAAGTATAAAAGATGTTAGAGTCTTGGTTGTAAAACTATGTGATAGACTTCACAATATGTTGACACTTGATGCCTTGGCTGAGCATAAGCAACATAGAATTTCAGAAGAAACCCTTGTTGTATATGCACCTATCGCACATCGTTTAGGTATTAGTTTTTTGAAAAATATTTTAGAAGATTTGAGCTTTTCTTACCTCTTTAAAGAGGAAAAGCATCACATAGATAATTATCTTGATACTAACTATCATGCTATAGAAATGAAGCTAAATGAATTTAAAGAGAATATTAATCATCTGCTTATAAGCCATGGATTTTGTGAAGATGATGTAGAGATAATATCAAGAGTAAAGCATAAGTATTCTATATATATAAAAATGCAAAGAAAAGGTGTTAGCATAGATGAAGTTCTGGACTTACTAGCTGTAAGGATATTAACTAAAGAGCCTGTCAAATGTTATGATATTTTAGGGCTTATTCATCTTCACTTTCAACCTCTTAGCTCAAGATTTAAAGACTATATTGCAGTTCCTAAAGATAATGGTTACCAAACTATTCACACAACAGTTTTTTATAATAGTGCCATATTTGAAGTCCAAATTAGAACTTTTGATATGCATAAAACAGCAGAACTAGGAGTTGCCGCACATTGGAAATATAAAAGTGGTGCAGATAGTATAAAGCTAGATTGGTTAAACAACTTGCAGTATCAAAATGAGTCAGCAGAAGACTTTTATGAACTTATTAAAAATGATTTATATTCAGAAGATATATCTGTTTTTTCTCCAAGAGGTGACCCATTTACCTTACCACGAGGTGCTGTTGCACTTGATTTTGCTTATGCAGTGCATACAGAAGTTGGAAACAAAGCAGATTCAGCACTGATAAATAAAGTAAAATCACCTTTGCTTAGTGAAGTAAAAAATGGTGATATTGTTAAGATAAATACAGGTGAAAAGAAGCAAACTAGATGTTCATGGATTAATGCAGTTAAAACATCAAAAGCAACAACAAATATGCGTTTAATCTGTAATGCAAGGATTAAAGAAATTGATGCAAAGATAAGTGTAAATATAGTTGCAACTGTCATGAACTTAAATCCATCGAGAGTTAAAGAATGGGTCTTAAAATATAATGCTGGTTCTAGTGAAAATATACCATGTGATATAGAACAGTTTAGACAATTAATCAGTAAATATACTAATGAAATTAGTAAAAACAGTAGATTTCGTGGTTTTTTATCTCGTCATAAATTTAAGTTAAAATCAAATGTTTTATCAGGTGTTGAGATTTTTAGTACAAGCAGTGTTAATAATGTTGTATTTGATTATTGTTGTCATCCTAAAAATGGTGATGAAATCATGGGATTCTTAGATAAAAGTAAGGTTCATGTTCATCATAAGATGTGTAAAAATGCCCAAAAATACTTAGATACACAAAAACCTATGGTATTTGTTAGATGGGAAAAGAAGATGATATATAACTATAAACTTATCGCATCTTTACATAATACAAAGGGTGCTTTAGCAAAATTTTTGACATATCTAGCTAAGTTAGAGATAGATATAAGTTCTATAGAACTTGGTAAAGATGATTCAGAATATACTAAATATTGTGAACTTGAATTTACAAAAAAATATGATAATATAAATGAACTTCGTTCCAAGTTGGATAAAAAGATAAAAGTTATTCATCTAATTCGCACAGATGATGCTTATAAGTAAAAAATTAAAAAGAGAATATAAATGATAACAAAAGCAATAAATGAAATCAAAAGAGGTTGCGCTGAAATAATTGATATTGAACGCATTGAAAAGTTGTTAAAGGCTTATTATGATGAGGGGAAAACATATACAGTAAAAGCTGGTTTTGACCCTACTGCCCCAGACCTGCATCTTGGTCATACAGTCTTGCTTCAAAAACTAGCTGCTTTTCAAAAATATGGTGGACGAATACAGTTTCTTATTGGTAGTTTTACGGCGATGATTGGTGACCCAACAGGAAAAAGTGCTACAAGAAAAGTGCTTACACAAGATGATATTGTTAAAAATATATCTTCTTATACTTCTCAAGCTTTTAAGATTTTAGATGAGAGTAAAACTGATATTGTTTATAACAATGAGTGGCTAGACTCTTTAGGTGCGGCAGGAATGTTACAACTTGCATCAAACTTAACAGTTGCCCGTATGCTTGAGAGAGATGACTTTTCAAAAAGATATGCAACTCAAACACCGATAGCTGTAAGTGAATTTATGTATCCTTTACTTCAAGGTTATGATAGTGTACATCTTAAAAGTGATATAGAGATAGGTGGAACAGACCAAAAATTTAATCTTCTCATGGGAAGACAACTTCAAAAGTCTTATGATATTAAAAAACAACAAGCTGTTTTGATGATGCCTATCTTAGAAGGGCTTGATGGTGTTCAAAAGATGAGTAAATCTTTAGGTAATTATATCGGTGTAACAGATGCAGCAAATGATATGTTTGGAAAAGTTTTAAGTATTAGTGATGTATTGATGTGGAGATATTTTGAGCTTTTAAGCAGTAAAACTTTAGAAGAGATAGCAAAAATAAAAGCTGGTGTAGAAGATGGTTCTCTTCATCCTAAAAAGGTAAAAGAGGAGTTAGCACTAGAAATTACAGCACGATTTCATTCTCAAGATGAAGCAAATAGTGCAAAAGAAGAATTTGATAAAGTTCATGCAAAAAGTCAAATTCCAACAGATATAGCCGAATTTAGTTGTGAGGGTGATATTTGGATAGCAAAAGCCTTGCAAGATTGTAACATTGAGCCATCAACTTCACAAGCAAGACGAGATATTAAGCAAGGTGGTGTTAAAATAAACCAAGAAAAAGTATCTGATGAAAAACTACAACTAACAAAGGGTGAGTATTTGCTCCAAGTTGGAAAAAGAAAATTTGCAAAACTAAAGGTAAACTAATGAGCTTTAATCCACTAAAAATTGGAAAATATACAATTCCTAAACCTATTGTACAAGGTGGAATGGGTTTAGGAATAAGCTGGGATCAATTAGCTGGAACAGTTTCACAAAATGGTGGACTTGGCGTTATATCTGCAGTTGGTACAGGTTACTACAATGATAAAGAATTTTCTAAAAAACTTGTAGCTGATAGACCTTTGAGTGAAGTAAACTTTTACTCAAAAGATGGTTTTACTGCGATTATAGATAATGCTAGAAAGATTTGTGGTGCTAAACCTTTAGCTGCAAATATTCTTTATGCTATTAATGATTATGGTCGTGTGGTAACAGATGCTTGTGAAGCAGGGATAGATATTATTATAACTGGTGCAGGGTTACCAACAAATATGCCAGAGTTTACTGAGGGTTATCCAGATGTTGCTCTTGTTCCAATTGTATCATCTGCAAAAGCACTAAAAATCATCTGTAAAAGATGGAAAAAGCGTTATGATAGAGTTCCTGATGCTGTTATTGTTGAGGGTCCAAAGTCTGGTGGTCATCAAGGTTTTACTTATGAACAGTGTAAGATGGAAGAGAATCAACTAGAAAATATTGTTAGCCCAGTTGTAGAAGAAGCGGCACTTTGGGGAGATATTCCTGTTATTGCTGCTGGTGGTGTTTGGGATAAAAATGATATAGAAGACATGATGAGTCGTGGCGCTAGAGCTGTCCAAATGGGTACTCGTTTTATCGGAACTTTTGAGTGTGATGCACATGCAAACTTTAAAAAAGTTCTACTTGAAGCAAAAAAAGAAGATATACAACTTATGAGTTCTCCTGTTGGTTACCCAGCACAAGGTGTAAGAACAAGTTTAACATCTTTAGTGGAAAAACGAGAAGGTCCTGCTATCAAATGTATTTCAAACTGTGTTTCTCCCTGTAATCGTGGTGAAGAAGCTAAAGTTGTTGGTTTTTGTATTGCAGATAGATTAAGTGATGCCTATGAAGGAAAACTAGAAACAGGGCTTTTCTTTTCTGGAACAAATGGCTATAAACTAGATAAAATAATATCTGTAGAAGAGTTACTTACAAAACTTATAGAAGGCGAATAATCATTTAATGTTTCGTTTTTTCACTCTTTTACTATTATTTACCTTATCTCTTAGTGCTTTGAGCAATCATGAGATTTTAAATAGAGCTAATGGCTTTATGAAATCTAATAGTAAAAGTAATCAGTTTCGTGCATATAACGACTATAAAAACCTTTATCTTCGTGCCTTGATGAATGATGATAAAAAACTACTTACAAAAGCATTGAGAGGTATAGTTAAAAGTGGTAATAAACTTCATATTGATGTTTTACAATATCAAAAAGAGTTAAGTAAAGCTAAGCCTAAAACAAAATATAAAGCTCCAAAACCTAAGAAAATTTCAAAATCAAAAAGTAAGAAAAAGATTAAAATAAAATCATCTAATAAACTGAAAACAGTTACATGGAAAGATGGAAAACTTCTTTTAAGATTTAAAAATAAATTAAAATTAAATCAAGTTAATTATTTTAGTAAATATGATGTAAAAAAGAAAAAATATCAATATATTTTTGATATTCATGCTTCTATGTTAATAGTATCTACAACTTTGAGAAAGAAAAATATTGACAAAATTAAACTTACTCAACATAATTCTAATTCTTTGAGACTTTTGATAGAAGACTCTAAAAAAGTGAAAATAAGTTTCAAAAAAGAGCCATCTGCTTTAATTATTACGATGAGAACCACTACGAAAAAATATACTTACAAGCCTAAAATAATCACTCCTAAACGATTAGATAGAAATAAGATTATAGTTATAGATGCTGGTCATGGTGGTAAAGACCCTGGTGCTATAGGGTACAAAAGATATAGAGAAAAAGTTGTTGTTTTGAGTATTGCAAAAGACTTAAATCGTATCTTAAAGGCTCGTGGGTATAGAGTTTACATGACAAGAAGTAGCGATTATTTTGTAAAACTTAGCAATAGAACAAAATATGCAAACAAAAAACATGCAGATATATTTATAAGTATCCATGCAAATGCAGTTTCAAAAAAGAGTGCAAAAAAGGCTCAGGGTATAGAGTGTTACTTCTTATCAAAATCTCGTTCAAGTAGAGCAAAACGAGTAGCTGCAAAAGAGAATCAAGCAGACTTGAGTGAGATGGATTATTATGGCAAAGAGAGCTTTTTAAATACTATAAACTCTCATAATATAGTTGCTGCAAACAAACTGGCAATTGATCTTCAAAGAGGTGCTTTAGGTGCTTTAAATAAAAAGTATAAACGAGTAAAAGATGCAGGGGTAAGAGAAGGACCTTTTTGGGTTTTAGTTGGTGCTCAAATGCCTTCTGTTTTAGTAGAAGTCGGTTTTATTACCAATCCATCAGAAGCAAAAAGACTTGTAAATAGTAAGTATCAACAGACATTAGCAAAAGGACTTGCTAATGGAGTAGAGAGATATTTTTTAAATAACTAGAATCATACCTCTCTTTTATACTCTAAGTCTCCAGCTCTTGACTCTTTATCGCTGATTATAGCTTCTATCTGATGTTTAACTTTGTCGTAACGATACTGTTCTTTAAAGCCCATAATCCTTCCACCTGCTGCGTTTGGATGTCCACCACCATTTGCCCACTCTTTTGAGATTTGTGCAACACTTACTTGGTTATTTGCACGAAGGCTCATAGCACCTCTGTAGCTTACATCAACTATAAAATCATACTCAGGATAAGCAAGTAAAAATCCATTTCCTACGATGGAAGTATTTCCAACAGCATAGCTTAGGTAGCCTTTGTAACCTTTGTAGTATATAGTATGAGTTGAGCGTTTATCACCAAGAAGTTTAACGACATATTTAGTTGCTAGATTATCAAGTGTATTATCTTCATTTTCTTCTTTAAAGAAATTTTTCTTAATTTTATGAATACTTTCATCTAATAAAATATTTGCGTTAGGTTTACCTAAAAGTTTTGTAGCTTCTAGTAAAAGAGATGTTTTATAGTTGAAATCTTCATCAGCAAACATGACACGGTTGAGTTCTCGTGTTTCAGTAACTAAACGCATACAAACTTTTCCATATTCAAAGTTTTCTACTTCTTCTTGTTTCCATAAGTCCACTGCATTTACTACGCTTACATATTTTTCCATCCATTTTGGTTCATCAAACTCGAAGTTTTCTTTTACATAATCATAAACTATTTTAGTCGCACATCTTGAAGTGTCAAGATAGTACCAGTCATGTTTTTTTGCACTCTCTTCACCACTTCCATGATGATCTAAAAGTTGTATAACAACATTTTGCTTGTTTGCATTGAGCTTATATACTTCATTTGTTAGCCATTTTGATTCATCAGCTGTTAAGTTAAGGTCAGAGATAAGGATTAAGGCACTTTTTTTTGATTTTTTGATATTTTCTAAAATCAAATCTAGTTTAGATTTTACTTCTGCACCATAGTTGGCATTGTAGTTCATCTTTTCATAGGGTGTGTACTTCATAACGAGCTGACAGCTGTAGCCATCTAGGTCTATATGAGAGAGGTGGTGGATTGTATCTTGCATTTATTTTTCCTTTAAGTTAAGTATCTATTGAAATTGAACCTAGCACTTCAAATGTAGCACTTGAATCTATCTCGGCATGAGAGAGAGTGATAACATCTAGTGAAAAGCGTTCAAAAATTTCTGCAACACCTCTACGCAGTTGAGGGTCAACAATGATGACAACAGGGGATATGCCTTTTTGCAATAATTCTGAAGCCTTTGTACTTGTTGCTTGGATTAGAGCATTTATCTCACCAACATTTAAAAGTAAGTTTCTTGTTCCATCTTGTTCTTGAGATTTTTCTAACATGAGCTGTTCACTTGCAGTGTCAAAAGTAAGTAGTCTTATAACTCCATCATCACTTGCATACATTTGTGTAATGATACGAGATAGTTTAGCTCTTACTTGTTCTGTTATGACATCAACATTTTTTGTAAACTCTGCAATATCTGCAATCGTTTCTAAAATACTTAACATATCTTTAAGAGGAATTTTCTCATGTAAAAGTGCTTTTAATATACGCTGGATAAGACCAATACTTGCAACATTTAAAACATCATCAACAATAACAGGAAAATCACCTTTTATCTTATCTATAAGTGTTTGCACCTCTTGACGAGTGAGTAAATCTTCTGCATTTCTCTTAACAAGTTCACTCATGTGGGTTGAGATAACAGTTGCTGGGTCAACAACTGTATATCCGTTGATTATCGCATCTTCTTTAAGCTCAGGAACTATCCATAAGGCATCTAATCCAAATGCAGGTTCTTTAGTTGGCTCTCCACTTATTTCACCTGTTGCCATACCACTATCCATAGCTAGAAATTTATCAGGAACAATTTCTCCCTCTCCTATAGATACACCTTTTAGTAAAATCTGGTACTGTTGAGGTTTTAGATGTAAGTTGTCTCGTATCCTAACCTGTGGCATTAAAAAACCAAAGTCACTAGCAATCTTTCGTCTCATGGAGCGAATGCGTTCTAGTAAATCTCCACCTTGTTCAGAGTCTGCAAGACGAATAAGTTGATAACCAAGAGTAAGCTCTAGCATTTCAACTTTCAGGATGTCTTCTAGTGCTGTTTCTTCCTCTTTTGCTATCTCTTCATTTGATTTTTTTGGTTTTGAGGATTCATGCTCTTGGGTTAGTTCTTGAGAAGACTTACCTCCAACTACATTGTTTATATCTAAAATACTTAGTTCACCTTTGTCGTACTTGTAAATAGACCAACCTAGTAAGGCAAATATAATACCTACAAAACCCATAGAAGCAGTTGGCAGACCTGGTACTAAAGCAAAGAGTATCATGATGAAACCAACTATCATCATTATCTTTGAGTTACCCATCATCTGGTTGATAGTTCCCTCTGCAAAGTTGTCACCATCGCCAGAAGAACGAGTAATCATGATACCAGTTGCAGTAGAGATGATAAGTGCAGGAATCTGTCCAACCAAACCATCACCAATAGTTAAAAGAGTAAAAGTAGTAGCACTATCACTAACGCTCATATCATGTTGAAAAACACCAATAAGAAAACCACCGATAATATTGATAAGAGTGATGACAATACCAGCAACAGCGTCACCTTTTACAAACTTAGAAGAACCATCCATCGCACCGTAGAAGTTTGCATCTTGGAGTATCTCTGCACGGCGTGTTTTTGCCTCTGCATCATCTATGAGTCCTGCATTCAAATCAGCATCAACAGCCATCTGTTTACCTGGCATAGAGTCAAGTACAAAACGAGCAGCAACTTCAGCAACCCTTGTTGAACCTTTTGTTATAACCATAAAGTTAATAAGAACTAAGATAGAAAAAACAATGATACCGATAACAAAGTTACCACCAACAACAAAGTTACCAAAGCTTGTAATGATACTACTTACTTGGTCAGGTCCTTCATTTCCATGGCTGAGAATCATCCTCGTTGTAGCAATATTTAATGAGAGTCTAAAAAGTGTAATAATAAGTATCAAAGTAGGGAAAGTTGTTAAGTCAGTTGGTTTTGGAATATATAATGAAATCAGTAAAATTAAAACAGCAATAGCCATAGAAACTGAAAGCAATACATCAAGTATTTCAGATGGAAGAGGTACTATGATTATCGCTAAAATAGCCATAACAAAGGCAACAACACTTAGGTCTCGTTGACCTAATAAAAAATTTAGTGTTGTACCGATTTGCTGTTTAAAAGTTAATTTTCTTGCCACTATTTTTTAATCTTCTAGTATATCAGATAAGGTAAGTTCATCTAAAAAAGAGTCTATTTTACCTTGAAGTTTATTTAAAAATGGCCAAATTGAGCAGATATTTGCTTTATCTGATGGACAATCATCTGCAGATGAAGCACAGTCAAATACAGCTGGTGCTTTACCCTCGACACTAGACATTATAAGTAACATACTAATCTCTTTTGGGTCTTTTGCTAAAACAAATCCACCGTGTACACCTTTAAAAGATTTGAGTATATCTTTTTTTGCCATGGCTTGTAAAATTTTAGCTAAAAAACTTTTTGAGATAGAGAGTTCACGAGAGAGTCTATCACTATCTTGAGGGGTTTTAGCTTTAGATAAAAGTATAAGAGACAAGATAGCATATTCGCTAGCGCGTGTTATTAGCATGATTGATAACTTTCATATTTATTTTTAGAAGTTTTATTATAGCTAAAGAAATTGAAAAGTATATTATATATTTTCAAGTATTTTCGATATAATTTCACTTCGACTTTATGTTTTATATGTAAATGTTAGATTAAAATACCCATCAGGAGGCTATAATGGCTTTAGATTCGGCTCAAAAACAAGAGATAGTTGCGAAATATGGTCGCAACGGTAACGATACAGGTTCAAGTGAAGTTCAAATTGCACTTTTAACAACAAGAATTGCAGAATTAACAGAACACTTGAAAGTTTTCAAAAAAGATCACGCATCAAGATTAGGTTTACTTAAACTAGTTGGTAAGCGTCGTCGTCTTATGAAATACTTCAAAAGAACTAATAAAGAAGCTTACAACAAGCTAGTTTCTGATTTAGCTATCCGCGACAATATCTAATCTCTTACATAGTTCCCAATAACTGGGAACTATAGTCTAACTTTATACTTCAACTTTCTTACTCTATTATTTCAATTTATCTTATATACTGAAAAAGTGTGATAGAATATGTTTAGATAATTCCATGGGTAATTTTAAATAACATAGGTAAGAGATGAATAAATATAATAAACTCGCTAGTGTATTAACTGCTTTAACTTTATATATTTCAATAGGATATTTCTATATCTATCAAAATACTCAAGAGTTAATGAAAGAAAAGTATGAAAAAGCATCAATGAAGATGAGAGATACTTTGACTACTTTAATAAAAGAGAAAAAAGAAGCAGTCTCATTGATATCCATTGTTTTGTCTTATGATAAAGAGATAATAGAATCTTTAGAGAAAAACGATTCTACTCTTATAAAACTAGATAATTTGCCCAACACTTTAAAAAGAACTTCTTCACTACAAAACATTTGGTTTCAAGTTATTGACAAAAAAGGTATTAGTCTATATAGAAGTTGGACAAGTAAAAAAGGCGATAGTTTACTAAAAGCAAGACTTGATGTTGCACAAATGTTAAAAAAGCCCAAAATTATCTCATCTATTAGCACTGGAAAGTATGATATGACTTTCAAGACAATGGTACCTGTATATAACAATAAAAAATTTATAGGTATTGTAGAGACACTAGCTAAGTTTAACTCTATAGCTATAAAAATGAATGAGTTGGGAAATAAAATTTTAATCCTTGTAGATAAATCATATAAAAAACAACTTACTAAAGCATTTACAAATATATTTATAGGTGATTATTATGTGGCTAATCTAAATGCAGATAAAAATTTAATTGATATATATAAAAAAGATTATAATGATACTCTGTTGAACCTTAATGGATATATTGTGGATAATAATAATTCCTTATTGTTTACCACATATCATCTTTTAGATTTGAATAATAAAAATATGGGTTATTTTATTTTAGCGAAAAAGTTAAGTGATATTAACACTCGTGATGTAGAATTATCCAATAAAAAATATATATTTTTATTGATAATATTTGGCTTGATAATATTTGGATTTTCTTATTATATATATGCAATAAAATATCAAAAATTTATTGAATATCAGAATGAAAAACTTGAAGAAGATGTTAAAAATAGAACAAAAAAGTTAGAACATATAGCACATCATGATGCTCTAACAAACTTGCCAAACAGAGTTCTTTTTTTAGATCGTTTGAAGCAGTCGTTAATATACTCTAAAAGAAATAAAGTCAATACATTTGTTCTCTTTTTAGACTTAGACCGTTTTAAAGAGGTTAATGATACTTATGGACATGATATAGGAGATGAACTCTTAAAAAAAGTTGCACAAAGACTTAAAAATAGCTTAAGAAATGAGGATACTGTTGCACGACTTGGAGGTGATGAGTTTACTATAATAGTTAGGGAAATAACTTACAACAATATGCTAGAGATAGCAAAAAAGATTATTGATAATATGCAGACTCTATTTTTTATAGGAGATATAAAATTACACTCTACATTTAGTATAGGGATTAGTAGCTATCCTAGCGATGGTGAAAATGCAGAAGATTTGTTGAAAAATGCAGATACTGCTATGTACACAGCAAAAGAATCTGGTAAAAATAATTTTCGTTTTTATAACGAAGAAATGTCACAACTTACAAAAGAGAGAATAACTTTAGAAACAGACATAAAAAGTGCTTTAGATAAACATGAGTTTGAAGTATATTTTCAACCAAAGATAAATGCTACTACGGATAAAGTTGTAGGTTTAGAATCACTAATCAGATGGAATCATCCAAATAAAGGCTTAGTGTTTCCAGATAGTTTTATACCATTTTCTGAAGAAGTAGGTTTGCTAAAATACATTGATAAATTCATGAGAAAAGAGACTTTGAAAATTACGAAAAAGTGGTTAGATTTAGGGATTGATTTTGGCAGTGTATCATTTAACGCTTCAGTGCTTGATTTAGAAGATAATGCATATGTTGAAAGTCTAAAAAATGAGATAGATGAGATAGGGTACGATACCTCTTTACTCGAACTTGAGATACTTGAGAGTCAAAGTATGAAAGAACAAGATAGAGTTATAAGTATTTTAAAAGAGATTAAAGCACTTGGATTAAAACTAACTATTGATGATTTTGGAACTGGGTATTCATCATTATCATATATAAAAAAATTACCTATTGATAAACTTAAAATAGATCGTAGTTTTATAAAAGATTTACCATCAAATAAAAACTCTATAGCCATTGTAAGAACTATTATTACTTTAGCAAAAAACCTAAATCTAGAAATAATTGCAGAGGGTGCTGAAACAGAGGCACAAGTAAACTTTTTAGTAAATGAAGGTTGTGAAAATATACAAGGATATTATTATTCCAAGCCGATTACAGCAAAAGAATTAGAAAAAAAGTTCTTTAAAATCAACTAAAGAAAAATCTCTACTGCTCTTGCTAAATCCTCCTTAGTGTCTATACCAAAACCTGTACTTGCAACTTTTACCATAGCTATTTTCTTTTGATGATAAATCGCACGAAGTTGTTCTAGCTTTTCTATGTCCTCTATGGGTGCATCATTTAAAGAACAAAACTCACTCAGACTTTTTTTTGTAAATCCATAAATCCCAATATGACCAAAATATTTTGCTCCAGCACCTTGGTTGTATGGAATCAGAGAACGAGAGAAGTAGATGGCATTTTCCTTGTCATCAAGGACAACTTTAACAAGATTTGGGTCTTGTGCAGATTCTGCGTTTATAGCATTGTAACAGCTCCCCATGATAAAAGGTTCATGACTCTCTTGGATAGTTTTTAGTTTTTTCATCAAAGATTTTACAGCTTCAGGCTCTATAAAAGGTTCATCAGCTTGAACATTGATGATAATCTCATCATCATCCACTTCCAAAATAGATGCACACTCATGAATCCTATCTGTTCCACTTTTATGTGTTGTTGAGGTAAGCATTGCCTCAATGCCGTACTCCTTACAGGTTTTAACTATCAGTTCATCATCTGCTGCGACGACAATTCTATCAAGGTGGGACACTCTTTGCGCAGTTCTAACTACCATAGGTAAGCCACCAATATCTGCGAGTACCTTTTGTGGAAATCTTGTTGATGCTAAACGAGCAGGAATAATAATCATAATTTAATGCCTCTTTGATATAATTACGAAATTATATCTTAAGGTACATTAAACATGCTTCTTTATCAACCAGAATCAGGCTACTGCTATAACAGTGATTCTATTTTTCTTTATGACTTTATAAACTCTTTTAAACCTAAGGGAAAAGTTCTTGATGTTGGTGCTGGTTGTGGTGTCGTTGGTTTGCTAGTTGCAAGAGATAATAAAAAAGTTTCTCTTGAAGCTGTTGAAAAACAATCTGCGTTTATTCACTACGCTACAACAAACGCAAGAGTAAATAAGATAGAGTATAAGATGCATGAGGGTGATTTTTTAGAACTAGATGAGAGTAGAAAATATGATTATATAGTGTCAAATCCTCCATTTTATCCAGAAGGCGTGCAAAAAAGTAAAGATAAGATGCTTTTTTATGCTCGTTATAATGTAAACTTGCCACTCTCCTCATTTTTTAAAAAAGTAACTCGTTTGCTAAAACCTCATTCTCATTTTATCTTTTGTTATGATGCAACTCAATTTGGTCTTATCTGTGCAGAACTAGATAGAGTAAAGTTAAGAGTTGTTGATGTACAATTCGTTCATCCAAAAGTAGATAAAACAGCATCACTTGTCATGATTCATGCAAGAAATGGTTCAAAATCAATGATGAGGGTTTTTCCTCCCTTTATTAGTTTTGATGGAAATGAGTTTTCAAAAAAAGCAGAAGAAATCTACGAAAAAGCTAAAACACAGAGTATAAAATGTCAAATATAATAAAAAAAGATGGTTACAAATATGCTTTTAATGCAGATGCTTGTGCAAGTTGTGAAGGCAGATGTTGTACTGGTGAGAGTGGATATATCTTTGTTACAAAAAAAGAGATAGAAAACATATCAAAACTTCTAAACTTAAGTGTTAATGAATTTGGAGTAAAATACCTTTACAAAAAAGGTTATAAATACTCCATCAAAGAAAATATATTTGGTGACTCTTATGAGTGTGTTTTTTATGATAGGTCAAACAATGGATGTAAGATTTATGAAGAACGACCTTTGCAGTGCAGAACATTTCCTTTTTGGGATTATTATAAATCAAGAGTTGATGAGTTAAAAGAAGAGTGTCCAGGAATCATAGATGAATAAAAAGTTTTTAAATGTTTTTTTAGTAACAAGTGCGTTAATGTTTTTAGTCTCTTGCTCTGGTGTAAAACCAGATGCTGTTGCTTCAAAAGATAATGCAGAATCAAATATCAATAAAAAAATGTTTCCACAAGAGGATGCTTACATAATGTTCGCTCTTCGTGCTGAAGCAATAGGTGATAATAAAAGTGCATCTAAATTATTTTATGATATGTATGAGAAATCAAAACGAAAAGAGTATCTATACAAGTCTTTACAAAATGATTTAGCTTTAAAAAATTATCAAAAAGTTGTTAAAGTGGCTGATGCTGTTTTAAAAGGTTCTTTGGATGATTTTAAACTTGTAAGATTTAAGATTGTATCACTAATCCAAATGGGTAAACTTGATGAAGCTTTGCATATTTCAACAGCTTTAGTGGAAAAATCTAAAGAAACAGAAGACTATATCCTTACAAGTGATATTTATATAAAACAAAAAAAATACAATATGGCTTTAAAGTATTTAGATAGTGCTTATGTAAAAAATTATGATGAAAAAGTTTTAGATAAAATGGCTATCTTACTTTATGTAGATTTGGGCAGAAAAAAAGATGCGATAGCACAACTTGAAACACATAGTCGCATTAGAGGATGTTCTAAACTTATCTGTGATAGGCTTATTGGCTTTTATAGTAAAGAGAACAATATTGACGGGATACTTTCTACTTACATAAGAATGTATGAAAAAGATAAAAAACCAGAGATTGCTTCAAAGATAATTCAGATATATGCTTATAAAAAAGAGTATAAAAAAATGATAGCCTTTTTAGAAAAAAACAAAACAGATAATGAAACACTTTTAGAACTTTATGCTTTTACTAAAGATTATAAAAAAGCATTTCCCCTAGCAGATAAATTATATAAAGAAAATGGTGACATAAAATATCTTGGACAAAGTGCTATCTATGAGTATGAGAGTTCTGATAAAAAGGGTAAAAAATCTATCTTGAAAAGTGTTGTTAAAAAACTTGAGAGTGTAGTACAAGCAGACCCAGACCCTCTTTATGAAAATTATTTAGGCTATATTCTTATAGATCATGATCTAAATGTTAAAGAAGGGATAAAGCATATAAAAAATGTTTTAAAAGTACAACCAAATTCAGCTTTTTATCTTGATTCTTTAGCGTGGGGATACTATAAAGAAGGGCAATGCAAAAGAGCTAAAAAGATTATGGATAGAGTTGTAACTTTAGATGGTGGAGATGACACTGAAGTTAAGGTGCATGTTAAAAAGATAAACAGTTGTGTAAAAAATAAAAAAGGTAAAAAATAAATAATGATTTTAGATGATATTATAAAAAAAACAAAAGAAGATTTAGTTAAAAGAGAAAAAGAGTTTTCACTTGATTGGCTTGGTCGCTCATTAGCTTTTAATGCAAGACAACCTAGAGATGTAGTTCCATATCTTAAGGCTACAGAGGAAGACCCATACAGAATTATTTCTGAAGTGAAAAAAGCTTCACCTTCAAGGGGTGTTATAAGAGAAGATTTTGACCCTTTAGCTATAGCACAAGCTTATGAAAGAGGTGGAGCAAGTGCCATATCTGTCTTAACTGAACCACATTTTTTTCAAGGTAGTTTAGATTATCTTGGTGGTATTCGTCGTTATGTAGGTATTCCACTTCTTAGAAAAGATTTTATAGTATCAAAGTATCAAGTTTTAGAGGCGATGGTTCATGGAGCTGATTTTATTTTACTTATTGCTGCGGCATTAAGCAAGAGTGAGTTAAAAGACCTGCTTAACTATACAAGACACTTAGGTATGGAAGCTTTAGTTGAGGTTCATGATAAACCTGACCTTATAAAAGCCATATATGCTGGTGCAGATATTATAGGAATCAACCATAGAAATTTACAAACTTTTGAGATGAACATGAACCTCTCTTATGAGTTGATTCCTCTTATCCCAAATGGAAAAATAATAGTAGCAGAGAGTGGAATATATGAGCATGGGCAACTAGAAGATTTGAGTAAGGCAGGTGTTGATGCCTTTTTAGTTGGAGAATCATTAATGAAAACAGATGATGAAGAAACAGCTTTGAAAAAACTAAAATTTGGTTCACTATAATAAAATGCAAATCATAGAACTTTTTAAACATCTTGTTCAAGCAAAAAGTGAAACACCTGATGATGGTGGTTTACTAAATTTTGTTGAAAAATATCTATCTGATTTTACTGCTATAAGAGTAGATAAAAAAGATGTAAAAAACCTTTTTATTTATAAAAAGTTTGGAGAGGGTGAACATCTCTGTTTTGCAGGACATGTTGATGTTGTACCAGCAGGAGAAGGATGGAGTAGCGATCCTTACGAAGCGATAGAAAAAGATGGTTTTATTTATGGTCGTGGAACGCAAGACATGAAGAGTGGTGTTACTGCCTTTACTCAAGCCCTTAAAGATGTAGAAGATTTTGATGGAACTTTGTCGATATTGCTGACTTCTGATGAAGAGGGCGAAGCTACACATGGAACTGTAGAAGTTTTAAAATATTTGCAAGAGAATAGTATGCTTCCTGATTCGGTCATAGTTGCAGAACCAACATGCGAAGATGCTTTTGGTGACGCTATAAAAGTAGGGCGAAGAGGTTCTATCAATGGCTACTTAACACTAAAAGGTAAGCAGGGTCACGCAGCTTATCCCCAAAAAGCTATCAACCCTATACATCAAATATCTAATATATTGCCTAGTATTGCTGGAATTGATTTGGATGATGGTGATGAATTTTTTGCACCAAGTAAGTTTGTTATTACGGATATTCGCTCAGGTATGGAAGTGACAAATGTTACACCTCATGAACTAAAGATGATGTTTAATGTAAGAAATAACACTAAAACAAACCAAGATGATATTACTACATTTATAGCAAAACATTTTGACGGACTTGATTATGAACTTTGTTTAACGCAAGGTTCTTATCCTTTTGTAACAGATACTGATACTACTGTGGTTGCAAATATTGATAAAGCGATAGAAAAAGTGACAGGAATAAAACCAAAACACTCAACAGCAGGTGGAACAAGTGATGCAAGATTTATAGCACCACTTGGTATAAATGTTATTGAATTTGGAGTTAGAAATGATACAATTCACTCTGTAAATGAGAGAACAAGTATCAAAGAAGTTCAAGACCTCTATAAAATATTTAAAACTTTGATACAAGATTGGAGAAAATAATGGAATTTATACAAACAGAAGACGCACCCTCAGCAATAGGACCATACTCACAAGCAGTAGTAGTGAACAAAATGGTTTATACTTCAGGACAAATTGCCCTAACACCAGAGGGAGGGGATGAACTCTTAAGCGAAGATGTTACTGTTCAAGCTGTAAGAGTCATGAAAAACCTTGAAGCAGTTTTAGAAGCATCTGGAAGTTCACTTGATAATGTTTTAAAAACAACAATATTTTTAGCAGATATGGACGACTTCGCAACAGTAAATGAAGTTTACGGTGAAGCTTTTGGTTCTCATAAACCAGTTCGTTCAACTGTAGCTGTGAAAACTTTACCAAAAAATGCTCTTGTAGAGATAGATGCAGTAGCTTTAATCAAGGATTAAACAAAACTTAAAGCTAATTTGGATATAATTGCGAACTTTTTAGTAGAATTATAAAGAATTAAGGACTGTAAATGTACGCAATTATCAAAAATGGTGGTAAACAATATAAAGTTCAAGAAGGCGATATCTTAGAATTAGATAAAATGTCTCTTGAGCCAAAAGCTACTATTGAAATAACAGAAGTTTTAGCAGTAAATGCTGGTGAACTTAAAATGGGAGCTCCCTTTGTTGATGGAGCAAAAGTAACTGCTGAAGTTATAAACGAGGGTCGTGATAGAAAAGTTGTAACTTTTAAAAAGCGTCGTCGTAAAGATAGTAAAGTTAAGCGTGGTTTCAGAAGAGACTTCACTCGTGTTCGTATCACGAAAATAGCTGCATAAGCTAAACTAAAGTAGGAGAATAAGATGGCACATAAGAAAGGTCAGGGTAGTACACAGAATAATCGTGATTCGGCTGGTAGAAGACTTGGTGTTAAGAAATATGGTGGAGAAGCTGTTATAGCTGGTAACATTATCATTCGTCAACGAGGAACTAAAGTTCACCCAGGTAAAAATGTTGGTATGGGAAAAGATCATACAATATTTGCACTTGTTGAAGGTACTGTTGCATTTGAGCGTAAAGATAAAAAGCGTCAACAAGTTTCAGTAATACCTGCTGCATAATTCTACATATCTGAGCAATATGCTCAGATAGTTTCCACTTCACAGAGTTTAAAACTCTTTCACAATTTAGTAAAAACTTTTAAAAATAAGTTAGTATAAGTAAAAATCAAAAGGAAAGCATTTGTTCACAGATAGTGTCGAATTAACAGTTTCATCAGGAAAAGGTGGACAAGGATGTGTAGCATTTCGTCGTGAAAAGTTTGTACTAAATGGTGGTCCAAACGGTGGTGATGGTGGAAAAGGTGGAGATATATACTTCGTTTGTGATAACAACACTCACACTCTCTCAAAATTTCAAAAAAGAATGCATATAAAAGCTGATAAAGGAAGACCCGGAGAAGGCTCAAGAATGAGTGGTAAATCTGGTGCTAAAAAAGTTATTATTGTTCCTCCTGGTACTCAGATTATCGATATGGAAACAGGTGAAGTTCTGTTTGATATGCTTAAAGATGGGCAAGAAGAGAAGTTTATAGAGGGTGGAAAAGGTGGACTTGGAAACTATCACTTTAGAAGTCCAACAAATCAAAGACCAACTTATGCTCAACCTGGTGAAAAAGGCATAACGAGAGAGATAAAACTTGATTTAAAACTGATTGCAGATATTGGTTTGGTTGGTTTTCCAAATGTTGGAAAATCAACACTTATTTCTACTGTTTCAAATGCCACTCCAGAGATAGCCAACTATGAATTTACAACTCTAACACCAAAATTAGGTCAAGTAAATATTGGAGATTATGAGTCTTTTGTTATGGCTGATATTCCTGGAATAATTGGTGGGGCTCATGAAGGAAAAGGTCTTGGAATCCAGTTTTTAAGACATATTGAAAGAACTAAAATACTTTTATATATGATAGACTTAGCTTCTTATAGAGACTTAAAAGAGCAGATAGAAGTTTTAAAAAATGAGATAGCATCATTTAGTGATAAATTAGCAGACTCAAATTATGCTATTGCTTTAACTCGTGTTGATATTGTTCCACTAGAAGAGATTAATGAACTTGTAAATAGTTTTTTAGAACTTTTAGGAGTAGAACAATCAAAAACAAATGAGTTTGATTTTGATGATGAAATGCCATTTTTTGTGCAAAATTCAGCAGATGTATCGTTAGGATATGATAATAAACTACCATATCTTATTGCACCAATCTCTTCTGCTACACATAAAAACATTGAAGCACTCAAATACTCTTTGTTTAACTTAGTCCAACAGGGAAGAGAGTAGATAACATGAGACGGATTGTAGTTAAAGTTGGAAGTGCAGTTTTAACACAAGATGGCGAAATTGCCCTAGAGAGAATGCAAGCTTTAGTTGACTTTTTAAGTGAACTAAAAAAAGAGAATGAAGTGATACTTGTCTCTTCGGGAGCTGTTGCAGGTGGATACACAAAACTAAAGTTAGATAGAAATGTTATTGCTAACAAACAGGCTTTAGCAGCTATTGGTCAGCCTATTTTACTTAAAAAATATGATAGAAAATTTAAAAAACATGGGATTATTATCGCACAAGTTCTAGTAACAGCTGGAAACTTTAAACGAGATGAAGAGATTTTAAAAGTTAAAAATAGCATAAACACACTTGTAGATAATGGTGTGATACCTATTGTTAATGAGAATGATGCAACTGCAACAGATGAGTTAGAACTCGGAGACAATGACCAATTATCTGCGTACATTACAAAACATACAGATTCTGATATGTTGATAATTCTCTCGGATATAGATGCTTATTATGATAGTGACCCAAGAACTAATGAAAATGCAAAAGTTTTAAAGGTTATAAATATTATTGACTCAGAAGAGTTAAAAAAAGAAGTTACCCCAAACAATGTTTTTGCAACAGGTGGGATAGTTACAAAGTTAAAAGCTGCTTCTTATCTCCTAAACTCAAATATCGATATGTTTTTAGCAAGTGGATTTGATTTAAGTGATGTGAAAACTTTTGCACTTAAAAACGAACATAATGGTGGAACACTTTTTACAAGGGCAAAAAAATGAATATAATCTTTATGGGAACACCTGATTATGCACAAAAAATTCTTCAAAGATTGATAGAAACTAAAGATATTAATGTTGCAGCAGTTTATACACAACCTGATAAGCCAGTTGGTCGTAAAAAAGTAATGACTCCTCCTCTTGTAAAGAGTTTAGCTTTAGAGAATGGTATTGAAGTTTATCAACCAAATAGATTAAGAGATGAAGATGTAGTTGATGAGTTACTTAAGATAGAGTGTGATTATATAGTTGTAGCAGCATATGGACAGATACTTCCTCTTTCTATTTTACAACATGCCCCATGCATCAACCTTCATACTTCTATCTTACCTCAATATCGTGGAGCAAGTCCAATCCAACAAACTCTTCTTAATGATGATAAAATCACAGGGGTAACGGCTATGTTGATGGAAGAGGGACTTGATACTGGAGATATTTTAAAGATAGAGACAATGGAAGTTCCAAAGGAGATGATGGTAGAGACTCTTTTTGATAAGTTGACGCTTCTCGCTTCTGATTTAACTGTTGATGTATTACAAAACTTTAAATATTTTACTCCTAAAAAACAGCTTGAAGAAGATGCTACTCATTGTAAGAAAATCAGTAAAAAAGATGGTTTGGTTTCGTTTGATGATGCTTATGAGATATATAACAAATATCGAGCTTTTACACCATGGCCGGGTATTTACTTGGAAAATGGCATGAAGCTTAAAAAAATAGAGCTTGTAGATAAGTGTGCCCTTGGAAAAAGTGGAACTATTTTAGAGATAAATAGTGATAATATTTTACTCTCATGTAAAAAAGGTATGATAAAAATTTACACAGTGCAACCACAATCAAAAAAAGAGATGAATATAATATCTTATATAAATGGAAAAAGATTGGGTCTTGAAGATACAATATCTTGACAAGATAGACTCTACTCAAAAAGAGTTAAAAAGATTACTGAAAAATAGAACTATAAAAGCACCTTACACACTTGTAGCAAAAGAGCAGACAGATGGGAGAGGAAGTAGAGATAACTCTTGGACAGGCTTAAAAGGAAATCTTTTTTTGTCCTTTTGCCTACAGCTTAAAGATTTACCAAAAGACTTAAAGTTAGAGTCGGCATCTATATATTTTGCATATATATTAAAAGATACTTTAGCAGATGAAGGCTCTAAAGTTTGGTTGAAGTGGCCAAATGATTTTTATATAAATAATCTTAAAATTGGTGGGATGATTACAAATATTGTAGGTGATACTATAGTTTGTGGTGTTGGGCTAAATTTAGAAAAAAATCCAACAGGCTTTGCAAAGTTAGATATTGCAGTAAATATAGAAGATTTGTTGAAAAAATATTTTACAAATCTTGAAAAAAAAATATTATGGAAGCAGGTTTTTAGCAAATATAAGTTAGAATTTTATAAGAATCAAAAATTTTCTACACACATAAATAGTTTAAAAGTTTCATTGAATGAAGCTTTACTTCAAGACGATGGCTCTATTGAGATAAATAAAAAGAGGATATATAGTTTAAGATGAATGAAATAATAGTAATTGCAAATCAAAAGGGTGGTGTTGGTAAAACAACTACTGCTGTTAACTTAGCTGCTTCGCTTGCTGTTGCAGAAAAAAAAGTTCTTTTGATAGATGCTGATCCTCAGGCAAATGCAACAACATCATTAGGTTTTCATAGAAATGATTATGAGTTTAATATTTATCATGTGCTTATTGGAGTTAAAAAACTTAAAGATATTATTTTGAAGTCAGATTTGCCTACACTTCATTTAGCACCATCAAATATTGGTTTAGTTGGTATAGAAAAAGAGTATTATGATACTGATAATGCTAAAGGTCGTGAGCTTGTTTTGAAAAAAGCTCTTGTGAATGTTGCAAAAGATTATGATTATGTGATTATTGACTCTCCTCCTGCACTTGGACCGATGACTATCAATGCACTATCAGCATCAAACTCTGTACTTATTCCAATCCAGTGTGAATTTTTTGCACTAGAGGGTTTAGCGCAACTTTTAAACACAGTAAAACTTGTTAGAAAATCGATTAACCCAAAGCTAAAGATTAAAGGTTTTATTCCGACAATGTTTAGTTCTCAAAACAATCTTTCCAAACAGGTTTTTGCAGACTTGCAACAGCATTTTAAAGGAAAATTGTTTAAAGATAGTGACGATAAATATATTGTAGTTCCAAGAAATGTAAAACTTGCAGAATCTCCATCTTTTGGAAAACCTGCTATTTTATATGATGTAAAATCTAGTGGTTCTATCGCATATCAAAATTTAGCTCAAGCGATAATAGCATAATGAAATCAAAAGCATTAGGTAGAGGCTTAGATGCCTTATTGGGAGAAGTTAGTGAAGCCTATGATAACGAGGGAACACAAAACGACAATATAATTGATATTTCGCTTAAAGATATTAAAGCAAATCCATATCAACCTAGAAAATCATTTGACGAAGAATCTCTTTATGAACTATCTGAATCAATAAAAGAAGATGGTCTTATTCAGCCTATTGCTGTTGTAGAAGATGATTTAGATGGGTATATTTTAGTTGCTGGTGAGAGAAGATTTCGTGCTTCAAAACTTGCAAAATTAAAAACAATTCGTGCTATAGTTTTAAGCACTAATGAATCAACAATGCGAAAATTTGCATTGATAGAAAACATTCAAAGAGAAGAGCTAAATGCTATAGAATTGGCAAATGCGTATAATGAACTAATAAATTATCAAGAAATAACACAAGAAGAGTTAGCTAAAACAATTCATAAAAGTAGATCACATATTACGAATACTATTAGACTTTTACAACTATCTACAAAAACTCAAAAAGCACTTCTTGAGAAAAAAATAAGTGCAGGACATGCTAAAGTTATGGTTGGCTTGGATGATAAACAGCAACTTCTTGTTCTAAATTCAATAATTGGTCAAAAACTGAGTGTAAGAGAAGTTGAAGCTATGATAAAAAGCATGAAAACTTCAGATAAGGCAGTTGTCAAAAAAACTATACCAAAACAGTATAACTTTTCAAATCTACAAGAAAAATTTTATGACTTAGGGTTTAAATCAAAGATTAGTAACAACAAGCTTATAGTTGAGTTTGAAGATGAGTCTCAAATACAAAATATGCTAAAT
>JALTUB010000062.1 GCA_027047745.1 Sulfurimonas sp. | reverse complement strand
TTGTGTCATTTTGGATAAACTCTTTGTTTTTAGTAGGTGTTATCTTGAGTGTTGCACTTGCAAACCAATCATCAATGCCTTTGTAGCCTTGATATGGTGTGGCTTTTTTCTGAAGAGTAATAGTTTTGCCTTGAATAATATAGTCACTTTTTTGATACTTATTATATTTACTAGCATTGTTACTCGCTAAAATTTCATGCGAATTACACAAAGTAATTGTTTCGTTTGTCGCTGTTATCTGCTTGAAAATCTGTTTCATTTCATCTTCAAATTTAAAACATAAACATAAAACTCCGATGACTTGAGAATTTTGTACGATTTTTTGTGCGTAAAGTAGAGTTTTATCTTGTGATGCAAAAATATCTGTGTGTTTATAAGATTCTATGTAATTATCACTTTTTAAAGCTTCTTCCAAAATCAAATCATTTGTATGTAGTATATCATTTTTAGTGTTTAGATTTATCTTTGCATTTCCCTCCGTATCAAAAATAATAATCTCATTGTAAACAGTATATTTACTTGCATACTCTTGGAGATGAAGGAGCATTTTCTCGTGTGAAACCTTTGATGAAGTTAGAAAATCACATATTAAGCTATCTTGTGATAAAAATCCTACATCAGCAGTACGCTCAAAAAGATTACGGATTAATATATCTATGGTGGTTTTCGCCTTAAAGCTTAATTCATTTGTGACTTTTTTTAAATTTTCATCAAGAAGAGCATTAATTAATTCTATTTTTAATTCATCAAACAATAGAGCTGTCTTTTCAACAAAATCAAAAAGATTAGATGCTACATCGAGTGCATTAATTTTGCCTGTAAGAGTGACTTTGTTTAAGTATTTATTTTGAGCTTCTAAACTCGACATTGTCTCTTGTATAAAAGGAAAAAGTGAAAGCAGTTTTTTCATATATGAAATCTCCTGATAAATTTAGCAGATAAAGTTATCATAATATCTTTTGTATTGAGACGAAATATTGATTAAATTTTACTCATTTGGTATAATCAGAAAAAATAGAGGATAAAAAGTTGAAAATAGTCAATATCTTTACAGAACAAACAGATAAACTTCCAGAGGGAAAAGCAGACTTTTTACTCGCTGCAAGTGTTACAAAGACTTGTGAGATAGAGGGGATTACACAAGCTGGGATACCTGGCAAAATTGCCTACACTCCTACACTTGATGCTGAGTTTATAACAACACAAAAACTCTTCTCTATGCCTGAGATTGCAGAGACTCCGAGTGGCGTTCCTACTCCTGCTCTTATTACTCGTGGAGTGGAAAATCTATATGGTTTTAGCAGTGTAGAGATTTTGGATTTGGGTCTTAGCGTGAAACCTGAGCAAACACATCTACATAGCTTTGGGATTGTTCCATCAGAGTCCATAGCAGAAGGTGCAAAGATAGACGCTAAAGAGATTTTTATGAAGGGTATGGTATTTGGTAGAGAGTATGAACTAAAAGGAAACTATCTTATACTTGGAGAGTCCACACCTAGTGGGACGACAACAGCTACAACGACTGCTTTAGCTTTGGGTTACGATGTACGAGAGGATTTCTCTTCTAGCTTTTTACATGTTCCAAATAGCATAAAAGAAGAGACTATAAATAAAGCACTTTCTCTTGTGGATGACTCTATGAGTCGTTTTGAAAAGCTCTCTATTGTGAGTGATAATATGCTTCTTTTTTGTGCAGGATTTTTACTAGAAGCTAGTCGTCGTTTTCATGTGGTTTTAGCAGGTGGAACGCAAATGGCAGCTTGTTTGTTAGTAGCAGATGCCGTGCGAGAAGATGTTCTTATGCAACTAAAATCTGAAAACATCACTCTAGCAACAACTCAGTGGGTAGCAAGAGATGAAAATTCTAACATAAAGCATATCTTAGAGCAACTTAGTTACACTCCTCATGCCATTTATACAACTTTTTCTTTTGCAAATGCAGAGATACCAGTTCTTAAAAAATATGATGAGGGTGAGGCTAAAGAGGGTGTTGGAGCAGGAGCAAGTCTTGCGTATGCTGCGTCCAATGGAGTATCAAACAAAGAGCTTTTAAAAGCCATAGAACTCATCATGTACGCGATGTAATGAAAGCTCTTTTTATAGGTGGCATTAAGAGTGGCAAGAGTTTTTTAGCCGAAGAGTATGCCATCAAATATGCTAAAAAAAAGCCCATCTATCTTGCAACAACTGAGCTACTAGATGAGGGGATGCAAGAGCGAATAGAGCAACATAAAAAGCAAAGGGCTGATAAGTTTGTTACACTTGAAGAACCATTGCACCTTGCACAAATAGTGTCAAAATGTGAAGATATTGTTCTTGTAGAGTGTGTAAGTATGTGGCTTAACAACATGCTCTACCATGGTTTTGAATATGAAGATATAAAAAAAGAGATACAAGTTATACTCAAAGATAATCAAGATAAAGTTTTTGTCATAAATGATGTTGGGAGTGGCATTATTCCTGATAATGCACTTGCTCGTAAATTTGCAGATATAAGTGGAAAAATAGCACAACTAATAGCGTCTGAATGTGACGAGG
>JALTUB010000061.1 GCA_027047745.1 Sulfurimonas sp. | reverse complement strand
AGGGTATTTATGAAACTAAAGATTACAAAGGGGAAGATTAATGTTCGTCCTTCAGTTGCAAAACCACATCCTGGTTTTTTTCATGAAGTAGGTGAAGAGAGATTTAGGAAACTTGTATTTGATCATTATGAGTCTATAAAAACTAGTGATATTTCCTTTTTATTTCCCATCTTTGATGATGATGATTTTGCAGAGGCTCAAAAACATGCGGCTGACTTTCTGATAGAAATCTCAGGTGGAGGAGACTACTTTACTCAAACAAGAGGTGAACATCAAATGGTTGGAAGACATGCTCCGTTTCGTATAGATGAGAGTAGTCGTAGAGTATGGCTGGAACTTTATATTCCATTACTAGAAGCATTGGAACACGAAGGTATTAACACGAAGTATATTGAATCATTTTGGAACTATTTAGATATATTTTCAATGTGGGTCGTCAATACAAAAGAGAAGAGGCATATACTCTAAAAGCTTATAAACTCTCTTTTTCTTTTTCTAAAAAATGCACACTCAGTATAACCGACTTCTTTTGCCATTTTTACAATGTCGTCATTAAAAAGTGAAACTTGCTCAGGTTTATGGGCATCTGAAGAAAAAGTGATAGGGATACCTAAGTCAAAAGCCTGTTTTAAAAGAGAGATAGATGGGTAAGGCTCTGCTACTGGTTTTCTATATCCTGCCACATTTAACTCTAAAACCATATCTGCATTTTTTATCGCTATTAAGGCATTTTTAGCTATATCGTTTATATTGCCCTTTGGCATAAACTTAAATACTTTTATAAGGTCTAAATGCCCGACAATATCAAATAGTTTACTTTTTGCCATCTCTTCTATAGTGTCAAAATATTTTCGCCATATCTCATCAATATTTTGTGATTCATAGTTGCCTATAAACTCAGGATTATCAAATCCCCACTCATCTATAAAATGAACTGAACCGATAAGATAATCAACATCAGCGTTTAAAACTCTTCTGTCCATATGACCTTGAAGATAATCAACTTCATAAGCTAAAAGAATCTCTATCTGTCCTTTATATTTTTCTTTTTGCTCTAAAACATCAGCTTCATATTGAGCCATTTCACTAAATTTCATACGATACTCAGGGTCAAAATCCATAGGAGCATGGTCACTAATACCAAAATATTTCGTACCACTAGCCAAAGCTTTTTCTATATACTCTTGCATTCCACCATCAGCATGATGGCAAAGAGGTGTATGGTTATGTAAATCTACTATCATTAAAACATATCCTCGTTGTTAGGTTTGTTGGAAGAAGCTCTTTTAAGCATAGAAATAGCATGTTCATTTGAACCATTTGTAGCTCTTTGTGTGAGGTAGTCTAATGTTTTAAGTGAGGCAACTTTCTCTGCAATAGCATTTACAATAAACTGATTTATAGAGACTTTACCTTTTAGTTCTTCAATATCACTTTTATAGTAATCTGGTATTCTTAGGGCATAATTCATTTAATCTCTCCTACTTTTTTTAAAAACTCTTTTGGTGTAATAATTTGTATGCCAAATTTATCTTTAACACCATGAAAGTCTTTTAAATTATATGTGATAATATAATCGCATTTTCCATTAAAGGCAGTTTCTAAAACCATATCATCTTTTATATCTTTTAAGAATGGTCTCCAAAGAAAATTTATCTTTTGATGATGTGATATGAGGCATACATCATCAATAAAAGATGTAATATCCTCTTTGGAAAATTGAGGATAAAGTTTTCTGTTTTTTCTTCTTAAAAGAACATCTTCATACTCTGTTACTAATGTATTAGATATAACATTGATTTTTATATTATTAGAGAAAACCCAAATCATAAACTTATTTGACACGCCTTCTCTTGACATTAAAGCTGGTAAAATAACATTTGTATCTATTACTATTTTTATAGTCATATTGTATATAATATGATTATATAAGTCAAGTTTTAAGATGTTCTATAGTAGTTAAATAAATCTTTTTGTGTATTATTACTTATTTTATGTTATTATAGTGACAATTAATAAATGTGACCAATAAAAATGGAGATTTTAGATGACTCAAGAAGAATTAGATGCACTGATGAATGGTTCTATAGATGATATTGATGAAGTTGAAGAAGAGTTAAATTCAGATATTGATGATGTTGTTGAAGAAGTTGGCGATAGTGAAGATGAGGTAGAAGCTAAGGCAAATGGTGATGAAACTCCAGCTGGATATTCAGATGAAACTGCTCATAATTGGCCTCTACCTGCTACAGATGAAAATAAAATGGTTCACCAGCTTGATGATGTAACAAAAGAGAGTGAAGAGAAAGCTAGTGAGATTTTTGATATTATTGAAAACATAAGTAATGATTTGATGGATAAAGAAGAAAACCTTCAAAAAGTTGCTGATGCTTTAGAGTCAAATATTAAACTATTTACAACTTTGAGTGAGAAATTTCCAGATGTTGAAGCATTTAAAACTCAGTTGGCTTTAAATGAAGATGCACTTGAAGATACAAATCAGACAGTAGAAACTCTACAAAATAGTGGTGATTCTATCATGAG
>JALTUB010000060.1 GCA_027047745.1 Sulfurimonas sp. | reverse complement strand
CAGAGGTGTATACACGATGATAGAGTCAATTAAGAAGGCTAAATTATTAAAAGAGCAGGGCGTAACTACTAAAGACATAGAAAGTAAAATTGGAATAGCGAGAGCATACATCCCTAAACTATTAGAACTCTATGAGCAGATGAGTGACTTACAGCAGGTTGATGATAAGAACTCTGATTATGTTCGTATTAAGAAGAAGCGTTATCTTATTAAATCTACTAAGCTCCAGCATAGAATGAAAGATATAAGAGTGAGGTATATTTACCAGTTAGAAGTTTTGAAAAAGAAACGAAAAAAAATTAGGGAGTACATGGATGAAGCTGGAGAGCTGAATGACATTAAAGAGGAATTAAAGAACAAGCAAACAATGCTTAATGTTACGAGTTCTAACTTACAGCATGCAGAGGATGGCTATGAGTATCTCAAGCAAGAAGTGCGATGGAACTATTTATTTTCTTTTATGGGTGGAATAATCTTTTTAGCATTATTTATGATCGCTGCTAAATATAGTGGTTTTATTAAAGTCATGAATTAGCAGTTTTTGTTATAAAAATTGTACTTATCATGGTCACATACACATACTAGTCTATACTCGTTTTTATGAACTCCAAAGAGTATTCTAAAAGATGTGTTAATAACTCTTATTGAATATCTGTTTTTATTCTTTTTACAACTTATTTTTTTGTAAGAGAGTCTTTTATCCTCTTTATTCTCCAGCAAGAGTTTAAGAGTTTCTTCTATTATAGGAAGTAGTTGCTTATCTTTTTTTTGAAGTCTCTTAAATGTTCTGTTGTAGCTAGTATCTTTTTTAACTTGCACTTTTCATCTCTTGAGAGTGCATAAGTTCTGTTTCAATAAAACCGATTTCAATATTTACATATGTAGTTGTTTCATATAGCTCATCTATACTTTTGTAAAACTGCATAAACATATCAGACTTATCTTTGTGTTTTTGAGCTAATGTTAGCAATGGCTTGAAGTTATCTTCTAGCTGGAGCATAGTATCAAAAAAATCATCTAAGTTCATATTTAATAATCTCTCTGGATTTTCATCTATCTCAAAGAGTATATCTCTTAGTTCTTTATTTTTGTTTCGTATAGTGACAATTAAGTTCATCAATAAACTGTCAAGTATCTCTTTTTTTATACTACTAAAAGAGTCTATTACTGTTCTGAATATTAGTGTAAAACTATCTTCAAAGTGTAGATTTGCAGTCATATGGTAGCCTTTTTAATTGATATTTCGTGCATATTATAGCATATATGAGAGTGTTGTTTTATAAAAGAAATATTTTTTATTATTTTTTTTGCTGATGATATATATGCTCTAGTGAACTCAACTTGCATATTTAAGATTACCTTGATGTATTAACTGCAGTTCTATGTCTGTAATCTCTTCTATAACTCTAGTATAGTCATTTAGCAATTCTTGCGTTGCTAAATTCATCTGTACAAATATATCTGACTTCTTTTTATGATTATTTGTCATCTTAAGCAGTTCGGATATATTATCTTCACTTGCCATTAGTTCATCATATAGACTTTCAAGGTTACCATCAAGTAGAGATTCTTTGTTTTTTAGTATATACTCATGCATGGTATTAAGTTCTTCTTGCTCTTTTCTTATAGAGTATATAAGTTTCATTATTATAGAGTCGGATAAATCTTTAGCTATGTCTTTCATGCCTAAAGCTATCATGTTAAATATAGAGGGTACAGCTTTTTCTATTTGCATTGGAGCAGTCATTATATAAACCTTTTATTTTAAGTTTCGTGCATATTATAACATATCTTCGTATAGTGCATACTTTAGCATTAGGAAGATTTTTTAAAGGCTCATACGAGAGATATGAGCCACAATTATTTTATTTCATCTAATGTAATATACTTTTTAACAGTTGTGTATGATACTCCAGCTGTTTTTGCGATTGAGTAATGTGTAAGCTTTTTGTTCTCAAATCGTAAAATATTCATAGCATTCTGTATCTTATTTTTTGCTTGAGTTATTCTTGCCTCTGTTGCTTTGTCAGTAGCCATCAATTTTTTAACACTTCGCTTTATCTTTTTTGGATTGTTCATTTTTTCTTTTATTTCGTTAAACATAATAACATCTTCTTCACTTACCTCAATAGTATTGATGTATTTCTTCAAGATATGCAATTGGTACATATCCAAGTCAATTCGATAACTTTTAATATCTTCTTCTCTTAGCATATTAATTCCTTTTATTTCATTTAATGTATTATAACAATATAAAGCTTATATTTCATTTAATCTAATAAATGTTTTTTTAAAGTTATAAGCATAAAATCGTGCAAACTTTAGCATTAGGAAGATTTTTCAAAGGCTCATACGAGAGATATGAGCCACAATATTAGTAGGTGGGTAGGGTAAAACGCATAAAATAGGATTCCTTTTATTCTTTTTATCTTTAGTGGTGCATGTAACTTGTAAATTATGTAAAGCCAAAAAAGAGATATAAGTCCATACATTATGCCAAAGTTTAAAAAGGCTACACTCAAGACTAGATAAGGAAAATATTTTTT
>JALTUB010000059.1 GCA_027047745.1 Sulfurimonas sp. | reverse complement strand
TTACAAAGAGAGAATTTCTATAGCAGCTTTGGGTATTCCAAAAAATAGTGGTGTTGGCTTTGAACTTTTTGATAAGCAAGAATTTGGATCAACAAATTTTGACCAAAAGATAAAATATCTTCGTTCACTAGAAGGAGAACTCTCACGAACTATAAACGCTCTTTCACCTATAGAGAGTGCATCTGTTAGTTTAGCTCTTCCAAAAGAGTCCCTTTTTGTCTCAAAACAAGTAAAACCAACAGCATCAGTTATGGTTCAATTAGTAGAAGGCAGACACCTATCTGCAAAACAGATAAGAGGTATTAAAAATCTTGTTGGTTCTGCAGTTCCTAAAATGAGTGCCGCAGATGTAATGCTAGTCGATAGTGATGGTGAAACTTTAGGCGATGACGATGAAATGGCTCAGATGAGTGAGCTTTCAGTAACACAACAAAAATTTAAAAATAGAGAAGAAAAAAAAAGACAGTCTAAGATTATTCAAGTTGTAGCCCCATTTGTTGGTGGAAAAAACAAGGTAGTCGCTCAAGTAACTATAGATTATGATTTTTCTATCAAAAATTCAACTTCAGAGAGCTATGACCCTGAAAATGTTGTAAGAAGTGAGCAAACAAGTGAAGAAAAACGAGAAGGTGTTTCTCCTGAGAAAGTTGGTGGTGTACCTGGAACTGTTAGTAATATTGGTCCAGTTCAAGGTCTGAAAAGCTCTCAAACAAAAGAGAAGTATGAAAAAAATACAGGAACAACAAACTATGAGATAGGTAAAACTGTAAGCACTACAAAGTCTCAATTTGCACGAATTAAAAGGATGACAGCCGCTGTAGTAGTTGATGGAAGATATAAACCAAAACTTGACAAAGATAAGAAAGAAACAGGTGAAGTAGAGTACATACCTTTGGATAAGAGTGATTTAAAAGCACTTACCTCTCTTGTTAGTCGTGCTATCGGTATAGATAAAAAAAGAGGTGACCAAGTAAGCGTACAAAATCTACAATTTCAAAGGAATAATAGTAATAATGGTGCTGATAAAGTATCTAAAGCAATGGAATTTAGTCAAACATATATTGCTCCTTTCTCTGGATTGATAAAATATATATTTGTTCTTATATTACTTCTTATACTTTATAAAAAAGTTATTCTTCCATTTTCAAGTAAAATGCTTGAAGTCTCAAAAGAAGAGGATGAACTTGATCGCCCTGTCTTAGAGGTAGAGGATGATGAGGATGAAGATTTAGTTCAAAAAGTTCAAGATATGCGTAAAAAAGTTGAAGACCAATTAGGCGTTGGTCAAAACTTCAATGAAGATGAACTTAAATATGAAGTTATCTTAGAAAAAGTTAAGACAATGGCTGAAGATGCTCCTGAAGATATTGCTTCATTATTACAGGCACTTCTTAGTGAAGAGGCTGAGGGTGCAGCTGGATCAAAGTTAGATAAGGGGTAGATATGGCAAACTTAACACAACAACAACAAGCTATATTTGATGAGATGAGTATCGCAGAAAAGATAGCTATTCTTTTGCTGCAACTTGGAGAAGAGGTAACTGCTGACATATTTTCAAACATGAATATAGATGCGATTACAGAAGTATCTAAGTATATTGCAACAAGCAATACTGTAGATAGAACAGTTGCAAGTGCTATTTTAGAAGAGTTTCATGCCATATTTCAATCAGGTGCTTATCTTACTTCTGGTGGTATGGAGTATGCAAGAGAACTTCTTTATAGAACTCTTGGTCCAGATGAAGCCAAAAAAGTGCTTGATAAACTCTCAAGAAGTATGCAAAATACTCAAAACTTCGCATATCTTTCAAAGATAAAGCCTCAACAACTCTCAGACTTTATTATGCATGAGCACCCACAAACTATTGCTCTTATATTGGCACATATGGATGCTACTGAAGCAGCAGATACTCTTCAGTATTTTTCTGATGAGTTAAGAAGTGAAGTCGCTATGCGTATGGCAAAACTAGGAGATATATCTCCTTCGGTTATTAAGCGTGTTTCTGCAGTGCTTGAGTCAAAACTAGAGTCACTTGCTTCATACAAAGTTGAAGTTGGTGGAACTAGAGCAGTTGCTGACATCTTCAACCGTCTAGGTGCTAAAAGCTCTAAAGCAACTCTTGCAAATATTGAACAAGTAGATGAAGATTTAGCAATTCTTATCAAAGAGATGATGTTTACATTTGAAGATATGGTTTCTTTAGATAAAAATGCGATTACTGAGATACTAAAAGCTGTTGAAAAACCAGACTTGATGCTGGGTCTAAAATCTTCTCCAGAAGAGTTAAAAGAGAAGTTTTTCTCTGCTATGAGTGAAAGAGCTCGTGCAGCGTTTGAAGAAGAGATGCAGTTCCTTGGAGCAGTTAAAATGAAAGATGTTGAAACGGCTCAAAGAAAAATCGTTGAAGTTGTAAATCAATTAGCAGAAGCTGGAACTATTCAAATGGGTTCAACTGAAGAGATGATAGAGTAATATGGCAACAGTAATTTCAAATGGACAAATCAGCAGACACAATGTAAATAAGTACAACTTTAAAGTGCTTGCATCTGGCTTGGCAGAAGAAGAAAATTATAGTGTTTTTTCAAGTGAAGAAAAAGAAGAGTTTAGTGAAGATAATAATCCTCAAGCTAGAGAGAGTGACAAGATAGACTCAAGCGCACTAAGTAACTCTTCAAAAGAGTCTTTAATAGAATCTCTCATGAAAAAAACAGATGAAATGTCATCAAATTTTATTAAGTTGCAAATGAAACTTGAATCTAAGGAAGAAGAGTTTAAAATCCAACTACAAAAGAGTAAAGAAGACTCTTTCGCTCAAGGTATGGAAGCAGGAAAAGCAAAGGCTATAGAAGATGATGAGATTGGAATGTCAAAGGCTGTTTCTCTGTTTGGTGAATCTGTAAAAAAATTAGAACAGAGTGCAAAAGAGTATGAGAGTGCTTTAGAGAGCATAAAAAAAGATCTTATAAGTGCTGCCCTTGATATAGCAAAAGAGGTAGTTGTTATAGAAGTTGGTGAAAACTCTAGTAATATAGCTAAAGTTTTATCATCTGAACTTATTAAAGAACTACAGAGTGCCTCTAAGATTACTCTAAAAGTAAATCCAAAAAATCATGGAGCTATATCTGAACAAGTTGGTTCACTAGAACATGTAGAGGTTATATCTGATAGTGCTATAAATGAGGGTGGAGTTGTTGCTATAAGTGATGCAGGAAATATAGACTCTGAGATACAAAAAAGATTTGATAAAGTAAAACAAGCTGCGATAAGTGAGTAAAGTATAATGAATATTAAAGATAAAACAGTAGATGAGTTGGAATTACTTTGCAGTGATGTAAGAGAAGAGATTTTAAGAGTTGTTAGTAAAAATGGTGGTCATTTAAGCTCAACACTTGGAGCAACAGAACTGATTGTTGCTATGCACAAGGTTTTTGATAGTAAAAAAGACCCTTTTATCTTTGATGTTTCTCATCAAGCTTATGCACATAAACTTTTAACTGATAGGTGGGAAGCTTTTGATACTCTTCGTCAGTTTAATGGTTTATGTGGATATACAAAACCTAGTGAGAGTGATGATGATTATTTTGTAGCAGGTCATAGCTCTACCTCTATATCTTTAGGTGTTGGTGCTGCAAAAGCTATAGCTCTAAAAGGTGAAGAGGATTCTCGTATCCCTGTTGTCATGATTGGAGATGGTTCCATGACTGCTGGTATGGTATATGAGGCACTCAATGAACTTGGGGACAAGAAGTACCCTATGGTTATAATCTTGAATGATAATGAAATGAGTATAGCTAAACCAATAGGTGCAGTTAGTAGAATGTTAAGTTCAGCTATGGCATCACCTTTTTATCAGAGGTTTAAAAAAAGTACAGAGAGTTTTGTTGAAAACTTTGGTGATGGTGCAAGATATATTGCTAAACGCATGGAAGAGTCACTTCGTCTAATTACCCCTGGTTTGCTTTTTGAAGAGATGGGGATTGATTATATTGGTCCTGTAGATGGGCATAATTTAACACAACTTATAGATATTATGCAAATAGCAAAAAAGCTGAAAAGACCTGTTATTATTCATGCTCAAACTCTTAAAGGTAAAGGGTATGAATTTGCAGAGGGACAAGAGGAAAAATGGCATGGTGTTGGACCATTTGATAGAAGTAATGGAGTAAGTGCTAAAAAAACTTCTGCTAAAAGTGCTACTCAAATATACACAGAAGCTTTGATAGAGTTGTGTGAGAAAAATGAAAAGATAGTCGGTGCAACAGCTGCCATGCCAACTGGAACAGGTTTAACAAGTTTAATAGAAAAATATCCAAATAGATTTTGGGATGTAGCCATAGCAGAACAACATGCAGTAACTTCTATGTCTGCTCTAGCAAAAGAGGGTTTTAAACCATTTTGCACTATCTACTCAACATTTTTACAACGAGGATATGATCAAGTTATTCATGATACTTGCATATTAGATTTACCAGTTGTTTTTGCACTTGATAGGGCAGGGATAGTTGGTGAGGATGGTGAGACACATCAGGGTGCATTTGATATATCATTTTTAAGAGCTATACCAAACATGACACTCTTTGCTCCAAGAGATGAGAAAAGTTTTCATCAAGCTATGGAGTTCGCATCTGAGTATCAACATCCCTGCTCTTTGCGTTATCCAAGGGGTTCATTTAAAGAAACAGATTTGGTAGAATCAAAAGCATTTGAACTTGCTACTTCACAACTTTTGATTTCAAATGATAGTGATATACTCTTTATAGGTTATGGAAATGGAGTTGGTCGAGCTTATGAAACATCAAAGTTTTTAGAAGAAGAGGTAAGTTTGTTAGACTTGCGTTTTGTAAAACCACTTGATGCTGATATGCTTAAAAATATGTCAAAAAAACATAAAAAATGGTTTGTTTTTTCAGATAGTGCAAAGATGGGTGGAGTAGGTTCTGCTATCTCGGAATTTTTAGCAGATGAGAAGATTTTAGATGTAGAAGTTACAAGTTTTGAGTTTTCTGATAAATTTATCACTCATGGAAATACAAAGCTTGTTGAAGAGTCTTTAGGGCTACTACCTGAGCAACTAGCACTAAGGGTAAAAGAGTCTATATAATGAGTAAAATTAGTAAGTATTCAGTACCTTTAAATGGCAAAAGTTTAGAGAGTAAAAGAGAAGAGGTTTTAGATTATTTTTTAAACACTTATGAACTTTTTGAAAAAGTTTTTGAAGTTTTAAAAGATGATAGCGTTTTTTATGAGAAGTCAGAATCTACTCGTCATCCTATGATTTTTTATTTTGGACATACTGCAACTTTTTTTATCAACAAACTTATCAATATGAAACTTATCAATGAAAGAATAAATCCAGATTTTGAGTCAATCTTTGCAGTTGGCGTGGATGAAATGTCTTGGGATGATATGGAGAACTCTCGCTATAGTTGGCCAGAAGTAGATGAGGTTCGAGAGTATAGAGCTAAGGTAAAAACTTTAGTTAAAGAGTTGATAATGACTCTGCCTTTGGAGTTACCTATAAAAGATGACTCCCCTATGTGGATTATACTTATGGGGATAGAGCATGAACGCATACATATAGAAACATCACTTGTTCTTCATCGTCAAATGCCTATTGATTTGGTTAAAGAGTCTAAATATTTTCCTTATTGTAAACACAGCTCATTAGCCCCACAAAATGCGATGATAGATATAAATTCAGCAGATGTAAAACTTGGCATAGATAGCTCAAATGAACTTTATGGCTGGGATAATGAGTATGGAAATTATGAAGAAGAAGTATCTGCATTTAAGGCTTCAAAATACTTAGTTAGCAATGGCGAATATATGGAGTTTGTTAAAGATGATGGCTACACAAAAAAAGAGTTTTGGGATGAAGAGGGTAAAAAGTTTTTAGAAATTAGCAAGGCTAAACACCCACCTTTTTGGATTTTAAAAGATGGAGTTTATAGATATAGAACTCTTGCCTCAGAGATAGATATGCCACTTGATTGGCCTGTTGATGTAAATGCCTTAGAGGCAGAAGCTTTTTGTAGATATAAAAGCAAAAAAGATGGAGTTACTTACCAACTTCCAAGTGAGGCTGAGTATAGAGTTATGTATGAGTATGCAGAAGTTGAAAATATCCCATCATTTCATGAGAGTAGGGCAAACCTTAACTTTTATCATTATGCTTCCTCATGCCCAGTTAATGAGTTCTCTTTTAATGGTTTGTATGATGTTGTAGGTAATGTTTGGCAATGGAGTCGTACACCCATAAGAGCTTTTGATGGTTTTAAAGTTCATGAAGCTTATGATGATTTTTCAGTTCCTACTTTTGATGAAAAACATGCTCTTATACTTGGTTCGTCTTGGGCTAGTAGTGGAAATCTTATAACAAAATATTCTCGTTATGCTTTTAGAAAACATTTTTTTCAAAATGCAGGTTTTAGATATGTTATAAGTGATAAAAAAGAGGATAAGATGGATATATATGAGAGTGATGAGTTAGTTTCACAATATTGTGAGTTTCAATATGGTAAAGAAAATTTTGGTGTGGAAAATTTTGCGATTAGCACTGCTAGAGTAGCTTCTTCTTTTGCAAGACATAAAACAAAAGCACTTGATTTGGGTTGTGCAACAGGAAGAGCAACTTATGAACTAGCTCATGAGTTTGATGAGGTTGAGGGCATCGACTTCTCTGCTCGTTTTGTTCAAGTTGGCTCAAAGTTAAAAGATGAGGGCTATATCGCTTTTAGTGTAAAAGATGAGGGTGATATATCTCATAAGAAAAAGGTTACTATAGAAGATTTAGGATATGAAAACTTAAGAGATAAAGTTTCGTTTTGGCAAGGAGATGCTTGTAATCTAAAACCTAACTTTAAAAAGTATGATTTGGTCATGGCAACAAATCTTATAGATAGACTTTACAACCCTAGACTTTTTTTAGATACTATTGATGAGAGACTAAATGCAGATGGCATACTTGTTATCACTTCTCCATATACTTGGCAGGAAAGTTCCACTAAAAAAGAGTTTTGGTTAGGTGGATACACAGATGAAAACGGTAGTGAGATTAAAACTATAGATACTCTAAAAAAAGTTTTATCAGATAAGTTTGAGTTACTTCATAAAGAAGATTTGGAATTTGTTATCAAAGAGACAGCTAGAAAATACCAACATACTATATCTCAAGTTAGTGTTTGGAAGAAGAAATGAGTTATGACTTTTCTGTAAGTGCTGATAGAGAAGATACAAACGCAGAGAAATATACTTTACGCAAAAAGCTTTTTGGCACTACAGATATAGAACCTGTTTGGGTGGCAGATATGGATATAGACACACCAAACTTTGTACTAAATGCAGTAAGCGAGCGTTTAAAACATCCCATAATAGGTTATGAAGAAGTCCCTTTAAGTGCTTATGAAGCACAAATAGCTTGGATGAAAAAACGACATGGTGTAAGCTATAAAGTAGAAGATATGTTCTACTCTCACTCTGTTGTAACTTCTATGCATGTAGCTATAGAGGCTTTTAGTAACAAAGGAGATGGAGTCATAGTTCAAACACCTGTTTACTCTCCATTTTTTTATAGTGTCATGGAGCTTGATAGAAAGCTAGTAAAAAATCCACTTCATTTAGATACTCAAGGAAAATATACTTTTGACATAGAAGATTTAAAATCAAAGATAGATGAAAATACAAAACTTTTACTTCTTTGTTCTCCTCACAATCCTGTTGGTCGTGTTTGGAAAAAAGAGGAGTTAGAGCAGATATTAGAAGTTTGTTTAGAAAATAATATAATTGTTTTTGCAGATGAGATTCATTCTGATTTGGTTTATGCTCCAAACAAACATATCCCATTTGCCTCACTTAACCAACAAGCTAGAGATATAACACTAAGTGCTATTGGTGTTGGTAAAACTTTTAATATGGCTGGATTTGCTATGAGTAGTGTGGCTATAAGCAGTGAAAAACTTAGAGAAAAGTTTAAAGCGTCTCATGAGAGAGTTCATTTTGCTCAGGGTGCTGTACTCTCTCATGTTGCTTTTGAGAGTGCTTATGCTAATGGTGAAGTATGGTTAGAAGAGTTAAAAATACATCTTTATTCTAACTATAAAAGACTTAAAGAGCTAACAGATAAATACTCTGACTTTATTAAAATAACACCCATAGAAGCGACTTACTTAGCATGGCTTGATTGTAGGGGTATGGACTTTAGTGATAAGAAGTTGAGAGAGTTTTTTATAAAAGAGGCAAAACTTGGTTTAAATGCAGGTTTAAGTTTTGGTAGAGAGGGGAGTGGGTTTATGCGTTTGAATTTTGCTCTATCTTCTGCTAAAATGTCACAAATAATTAAAAGATTAGAAAAAGCACTTAAAGGGTTAGAACTTGGTAAGTATTAATTGGAAAGAATTTAAAGAGTATAAACGGCATTCGATAAAAGATAATAATTTTGAGATACTTTTAGATTTTATAAAGAGTTATTATAACATGGTGAGTCCATTGGATATTTATGATATATTGATTGTAGATGATACTGCAAGAATGATGTTAGACAAACGAAATATAAAATGTGTAGAGGATTTAGAAACATTTCTTTTTCAAAGATAACTTCGTTTATAAAGAAGCATCATGTTATGAGTTTGGCGACTCACTTTAAAGATGAGATTAGTTCATGTTCTCTTTTTTATGCCTATTCAAAAGAACTAAATAGTTTTGTAGTGGCTAGTAGTGAAGATACTATACATATAAAACATATAAAAAACACTCCTAACATCGCAGCAAATATACTGCTTGAGACAAAAACTGTTGGTAAGATTCAAGGTTTGCAAATTCGTGGTAAATTTACAGAGCCTAAAGATAATAGCCTAAAAAAACTATATTTTAAAACTTTTCCTTATGCTCTTGCCATAAGCCCTAAACTTTGGCAGATAGAGGTAGAGTATTTTAAACTAACAGACAATAGACTCGGCTTTGGTAAGAAGATTATTTGGCCGGAGACTTCTGTTTAAAAACTGAACATGCTACACCACTACTTTGAAAAACAACCATGGATGGAATCTGAGCTGACTTAAATCCATAAGCCCTGCACCCATGAGGCTTAGCATTTTCCCAAGTTACATAATAATATTGACATCGTCTGCAATTTACTCTTTTCACAAATTTCTCGTATCATTAACTATCAAGTAGATGTAATTCAATAAAGTATTAGTTATACTTTCTTCTGATAAATTAGTTGTAATATTAAAAAAAGATTCATCAGAAATTAGCTTGTAATATTCATTCCAAAATATAATATTTTCATAATCAAGAGAATTTCTGTCATAATTATCTATTGTCTCTTTGAGAAAAATATTTTTTTTTCTTCTTTTGTGTGGTGTTGTAAGTAAGAATGTAATATCAGGTTTAATTAGTCTTTCGTAAAGTTTATTTAACTCTTCTAAAATATCATTAGCATTTTTTTGATTCCCATCTCTAAGTAATTTATACCCTAAAGCCGAAGGAATATATCTATCAAATATAATGTATTTATTATTATCGCTTAATAGTCTTTTTTCTAGAGATTCGATATAATAGTTAAAAGATAAGTGAGGGGAGTTTTTTTCTTTCTCTGTTATATTAAAATGAGAATCAATAGACCATAATGAGACATTGATATTGCTTTTTAAAAGTAAATTTTGTAGAATAGTTGAAAATTTTGTTTTACCAACACCATCCAAGCCTTCAAATACAATAATTTTCTTACTAGACATTGTATGTTGAATTTTTATTATTTATTAATTTAGTATAGACACCTACATTAAGCATTTTTGTTATTAAATCTGTATAAGTTTCATCTATTGAACCAATAATTTCATTATTAACACGAATGCTACCAAGAGTATCAATTATGAAACAATTTCCTTCACCTTTCTTAATTATAAGTTCCCCTTTATATATGGATGGTATATCTGTTTCTAGTTTTTCTAAAAGTTTTAATTCAATTTCATATTTATAAGATGCAAAAATAGATCTGAAATTGTTTCGTGTAAATTGATATATTTTCCATCTATCAATAGGGATTTTATTTATTGATAGTATTTTTGCAAGATTTAATAGGCTATTAGTATTTAGCGAAGAGGCTAAGGAAGCTAATAATATTTTTTGAGAAGGATATTCGTTTTTGATTAATTTTATGTTTTCTAAAGGGATTTTGAGTTTTTCTTCAGCAGTATATGAGTAGTTATTTGCATTAGGTCTTAATTGATTATTTACATCATCTATACCATCTAATGATATACCAATCCATTCAAATTGATTTAATATATCCAAATATTCTTTTAATAGCATACCATTTGTTCTAAGAATGAGTGGTACTTGTTTAGTTTTGGAAAGAGTCACTAACTCTCTAAAATTTTTATGTAAAAGTGGTTCACCACCAGTAAGACCTAAAGTTATATTATAATGGCTACAGAAATCTAAAACTTTATTAAATAATTGAATTGAAATATCGTCATTTTTTGTCTCTTCACCAAAACAATAAGGACATCGAAAATTACATTTACCTGTTATATATATATCAAGCACAGGAATGAGAGAACTTTTAAAGTTCATTTTCTAATCTCTCTAGTTCTTCATTTGGAGTTGCAATAATTTTTTCAATTTGTTTATCATTTAACTCAAAGATACTATGTAAGTTTATTTTATCTTGTTTAAAATCTTCAGTTGCATTGTCTTCTCTTCTGCTAAATAATACAAATACATCATCAATAAGTAATTTATTATTTCTTAAAATTAAACAAGAGTCCTTTAGAATACTACCACCAGAGACAGCATCATCAATTAAAAAGCCTCTCTTATTTTGTGGTCTTGGTAAAGTGCTTAAACCATCAATCTCAATGTTCTTTCCATTTATATTCCATCGTGTATCATAGTTAACAATAACTAAAGGTAGTTTTAAAAAATTAGAAATTAAGTAGCCTAATATCGTATTAGTATTCCTATTAACAGCGACAAAATCATATCCAATTTTATTTTTTTCAATATATTCATAAATAAATCCTGCAAGTATATAGCTGGCAGTTGAAGCTTCTTCACTATTTGGTAAAATATTTCTAAGATTAATATAGTATTCATAATTAGTAGGAGATTTAATTCCAATTTTAGATTTTACTTTTTTAGAATTATTTTTTATAATGTTTAATAATCTAAGGCGATAATCTTTAATATTTTGTTTAATAGAAGATTCAGTATATTGTTTTGTAAGGATAAGTAACACGCTTTTTTGATTGTCTAATCCTCGATCTACTCCTGTATCTCGTAAGGTTTCTAGTATTGATTGATCTATAGTAGTTTGTATATTATCCCCAAATTGAGTGGAAATAACTTGAGTTAATAAATAATTATGATTCTTTTCTATATATTTAAGTGGATGAAAGATTAGGTAATAAAAGTCTTTTATACTAGTTATAAATGTAAAAATTATGATTGCTGCAAGGGTTAAAATACCGGTAACTGTCATTATTAATTCTATATTTGATAAACTAAAAACTTCACCAACAGAGGCTAAAAAACTAACATTATTATCTATGTTTTGAGATACTGGCATGTAAATATTTTCCTTAATAGTTATATTTTATATTTTAGTTTGTTCCGGTACTTCCAAAACCACCATCTCGTTGATTATTTGTAAATATATTGAATAGGCTAATCTTATGCTCTAAGAGTGTAATTTGAGCAACTCTATCTCCTTTGTTTATTATAAAATTTTGCATTGGATTATGTACTCTTATCATTATTTCATCTCTGTAATCTAAATCTATAATTCCTACTCCATTGGCTATTATTAAATTTTTAGAGAGTGAACTTCTAAGCATTAATTGTAAGTAGTGGGATTCAATGAAACTATTTTTATGATTTATATGATATTTTTTTTCAATTGATAAAAGAAAATCTTCATCTATTGACACCCCAAGTGGTACTAATACTGTTTGACCTGATTCGATTATTATTTCTTTTCTTGAATATAAATCAACACAAGCCGCATATTTACTACCTTTAGTAGGTAGCATCCCATTTTTTGTTATTTTAAACATATTTATCCTAAAGTGTTATAATTACAGTATTTTAAATTTATAGAGATAATAGTTGGTAACTAATGAACATATTAATCATTGAAAATCTATCTTTTGGATATGCAAAAGATAGATTACTTTTTGAAAATTTTTCGATTAGCCTAAAAAAAGGTGAGTTTAAAACTATTGTAGGAGAGAGTGGAGTAGGTAAAAGCACTCTCTTTGAACTAATCTTAAAAAACTTAAAACCTTTTTCTGGAAAGATTAAAAGTGCTAGATGTGCAGAAGTTTTTCAAGACCCATACAGCTCTTTCCATCCAAGTTATACACTTATAAGTCAGATTAAAGATGTTGCTTCTTTAGAACTGTTACAAGAGTATTTGCCACTTATAAATTTAGAATATGATATTTTAGAAAAACTACCACATGAACTCTCAGGTGGGCAACTCCAAAGAGCTTCAATATTAAGAGCCATGTTAATGAAGCCAGACCTACTTCTTTTAGATGAACCAACTTCAGCCCTAGATAATGTTATACAGCTAGATGTCATGAAGATGCTGTTAAATAACCTAGATAATGTTGGTATGCTTCTTATAACGCATGACTTAGAACTTGCTTCATGGTGCTCAGATGAGATTATTAAACTTTAGTTTATATTTATTACCTATGCTTATTATAAGATAAGCTTAAATTAATATAAGATTCAGTATAATTTTGAATATGATATATATGTTTAACTTATATATGTCGTAATTTAAACAATATTGGAGAAATTATTATGCCAGAAACAACTAAAGAAGAAACAAAACCAGCTGCAGCAAAAGCAGCTCCAAAAGTAGAAACTAAACCAGCAGCAAAAAAAGCTCCTGCTAAAAAAGCAGCAGCAAAGCCAACAGCTAAAAAAGCTCCTGCTAAAAAAGAAGCTCCTAAAGCAGCTGCACAAGATTCTGATAACTCAAGTAAATTTACTAATATCGTTGAGGGTCAATATGATGCTACAACTGATACAATTTTAAGTGCTTTGAGTACACTTGAAACTCAAATCGAAAACTCTCGTGAGATTGGTTCAGATAAAGCTAAAGCGATAGTAAGTGGTTTTGGTGGTGAAACTAAAATGGCTGCGTTAATCGAAACATTAGCAGGTTACATGGGTGAAGCAGCAGGTACAGGTATGACTGTTGGTATGGCTCCCATGATGATTATGGCTGGTGCAGCTAAAGGTGTTTATAAAAAAATTACTGATTAATTTTTTTTGTGGAGTTTGTATTCTATTGCTTAATTAGTTATAATACTCCACATTTTATATAAATACATTTAAAGGCTTTTTATGCCACAAAACTTCTTAACTCTTATTGAGTATAAATTACATGAACTTCATCCCTTGATTAAAACTAACAACTGGCTTCTTTCAAATAAAGAAGTAGCACTTGCTTTTAATACAACTCTTAATAAAATTGTAGAATCCTTAGATAACCTCACTGAAGGAAAACACTATAGTTATGAGTCTGTTGAGTACGAAAAAGGTAAATCTACTTCATCTATACTATTCTTTTCTAAAACTGGGATTGTAAGATTGGCATATCATCTCAAAACAGATGATGCCTTGGCATTTATAGAGTTTATAGAAGATATAAATTTTCAAACAAATTCTGGTGATTCTAGGCATAGTTTTTATAACGAGATAGAAGTTTTACTCGAAGATAGATTAAATAAACTAAAAACTGATCCAAATGCAACACTTGAAGAGATAAATCATTTTATAATTACTCTTGATAATATGATTAAAAAAAGAGATGGGATAGAAGTAAACAAAAGTGGAACATCTAGTGTAACAGACATTATAGAAACAGTGGTAGGTCTTGCACAATCATACACTACACCAAAGAAAGTGCAGTGATTTTAAAAAGGTTTAGTATTCTAAATCGATTTTATCTAAGGCAGATATTGTAGTTTTTCTTAACTCTTTTTGGTTCTCTAGCACTTTTAGGTCATATTCATGCTGTTGAGTAAGTATCATTTCAACATTTCTTCCAATCATATCAAGATGTTTTGTTGATGACTTTAGCTCTGGCATCTCTTCTCTATCATAAACAATACCAATAGCATTTAAACCTGCTTCAGCAATAGTTTTTATAGTTCCATCTATAAGCAAACCAAAGTTGAGAATCATAACTGACATATTCATGATAAGGTGTTCCGTGTGAACGATTCTATCGCTCATCTCACCTATACGGTCAGCCATCAAACCTATCTCTGAAGCCATCCATAAGACTCTATCTGCCATTGGACCTAACTCTTCACCTTGAGAAGCAAACATATAACCATAGTTCATGCCATCACTTGCAAAATGATAGGCATCATCAGCCATTTTTGATACAAACTTATAGGCATCATCTTCCATTTTTGTTGCAAATTGGAAAGCATCATCTTCTGTTTTTGAGGTAAAGTCGTAAGCTTTATCACGAGTGTCTTGCGTAAAAGTATAAGCGTCATCTTCGGTCTTTGATGCAAAATCATAAGCTTGGTCTCTTGTTTGAGAAGCAAAGTCCATTGAATCCGTTCCAGTTTTTGATGCAAGGTTAAAAATTGTTTTAAGAACGCCATCTTTTTTTTGAGTGCCATGTCTATTTAGTAGAGCAGTTGGGATGGGTGGTTTCTCTTTTGGAAGTAGCTCTGAACGAGTTTTAACAAAGGCATTAAATGTCTCTATAAACTTTTTTAACTCATTTGGATCAACATTTTCTTGCGTCTCTACTTCTTTTGAAAAATTAACAAACTTACTCTCAAGAGTTTTATATATATTTACAAGGTTCTCGTTTGAAATATTTTGTTCTTGTTTTGTTTTTTTTTCAAAGTTAAGCGTCTCTAAAAAGTCTAAAAAACCTAAGTTGTCGTCATGTTGTGTGAAAAAACCAAGTTTAATGATACCGAGTTTGCTCCATAAACGAGTATGTGCATCATTGTAATGATACTCTTTTTTTTCATGAAGCCTACTTTTGTTAGTAGTTAGGATTTGACCAAGTTTTTCTGTAGTTAGATTAAAAATCTTTTGAATATTTTCATCATCAAAAAAGAGTTCATTTTTATCATTAACATAAAGTTGTAAATCTTTATTGTTATATGTTAAATCTTTGATTTTCACTGCTCTTCCTTGATAAGTTTAGCTAAATTATTATATAATTATAGCAGATATAGTAAAAAAGGAAGGTTAATCAAATGTCTATGATGGATAAATTTAAAAATATAGTTAAAGAGACTGTATATACAGGTAAAGATGCGACAAATTCAAAATTATTCAAGACAGTTCTTAATCAGGCAATAAAGAGTTATGGGACTGTGCTTGCGTTTAAGATTGACTCAAAAGATAGATCTTTTCTGATAGAACTTATGATGAAGGGTGAAACACTGCCTATCGTTGTAGATATAAAAAGTTATGAGTTTATTCAGCATGATGGTTTTACTTCTGTGGTCATGTATGAGATGGCAACAAACAGAGAGTGGATGCAAACTTTGATGGATATGTTTATCGTAAACAAAGAGTTTGAATTACCAGCTAAATTGAACGGTCCTATTCGTACTTTTATGTCATAAGATGAAATTTTTAGATATAATTAGATTCGATAATATAAATAAAATTAAAAGTAAGGAAATATAATGTCAGTAAATGCAAATGTAGATTATAAAAACAAAGAAGTAGAAATAGTAGATGCAACAGAAGAAAAAACAAGTTTTTCACAAAGAGCTAAGGATGCAGTTAAAAAGATAGCAAAATATTCTCCGATAGGTATGAGTTATACTGTTGGAAAAGGCATGATGGAGGTTATGGATAAAGCCATCAATAATAATGATTTAAACAAAGTTGAAAACATCACTTTTGATCAAGTTGTTAACCTAATCAAAGAGGGCAAAGATGATTTTGAAGAGCTTCATATGACTTTTACAGCAGCTCAATCAAATGGTATAAATATTGGTAAACTTAAAAAAGAAGTTAATGACCAAGATGTTACTATCGGTCTTGGTAAAAAAGGCGGCATTGGCTTAGAAATCGATGTTAAGTATAAGAAATAGATTAAAGGTATTTAAACAAGATGATTGATTTTAAATTAGATTCTAAATCTCGTTCTATATCATTTTCAATTCACCCTATGGGTGAAGAAGACCCTATAGATTTTAAAGTAGATAAGTATAAACTAACAAATGAGAGTGGTAAGTTTTTTATCGAAGTCTCAGATATAAGTACAAATCGTGAATGGATGAATATTGCCATTGGAAACTTTTTACCAAGTGCTAAGTTCCCTATACCTCAAGAGTATGAACGACTCATCCGTCTTGTTATGTAGTTATGCCCTTTAGAGCATAATTACATTTTATAACTTATTTATGCTTTTGCTTTCTCTCTATCCTCTTAAATCTTTTTAGTAGCTTCACCTTTTGCTCTTTATCTAAGACCTTGTACATGTTTTCAAAGTATTCAGATATGATTTTTGTTACAACGATGTTTTCTCTTATTGTTATTTTTCTAAACTTGTCTTTAAGAAATTTATCTTTATCAAAGAGATTTGATAGTTTTTCATTCTTAGAATTTGCACTATCTCTAACATCATTTAGTTTGTCTTTAAGTCTCTCCTCGTACTTTAAAAGCTTTGCCTTTTGATCTTTTGATAAATCAAGGCTCATGATAGACTTCTTTAACACAACAACTTTTCCGATAGGAATACAAGCTCCTACGCTACTTTTTGCATATAAACTAACAAATCCTATCAAAAATATAAATAATAATTTAACCATTAAAAATTCTCCTATAAAATAAAATGTATCCTAAAATAAATGTTCCAATAATATATCCTATAATAACAATAATGTCAAGGAACCATGTTTTAGAAAAAATATGATAATTAAAGTTCTCAAGAATAGTATCTTTGGAGATACTCATAAATTGATTGTCTTGTAAAAAATCTACCATTTGTGCTACTTGATCATTTATCTCATTGTTCCCTAGCGTAAATGCAACATTACCTGTAATGATTGATTCATAAGCATATTTAATCGGCATAATAGTTGCAATAGGTGGAGATTTGGAATAATTTGTCTCCCACATATATATTGACTTATCCATATCATGATAGGGTATAAGCCCACCTAAAAGGATCTGAGGGATGATGATTATGGGGATAAGGTTTGAAGCAATCATGCTACTTCTAGTTAGTGAAGATATGAAAAGACCAAATGAGATACTTACAACAATCATCATAAACATTACAACCGAGTTAAAGGCAACTATAGCTAATGGAATATGTAAAAATATCATTCCAACTATATTATAAAGAAGAGTTTGAATAAGCCCAAAAAAACTTAAAACATAATATTTTGAAAGGTAGTAGCCAAATACTGAAACACCACCAAGTCTCTCTCTTTGTACCATTCTTCTATCTTTTATGATTTCAAAGACTGAAGCAATAAGACCAAAAAAAATGGCCGAAATAAGCATGAAAAAAAGGTAGTTTGGGTAAGATTGATTTTGAACTAAATCAATATTTGATCTAAAAATAAAAGCAGATAAAAATGACAACAAAGGAGCTATTACAAATGAAATAGTAAGATTTAGCCTTTCATAAAGCTTGATTTTAAATTGTCTTTTTAGCTGATATTTTATTTGAGTAGATATTGGATTGTTAAACATTATTTCTCCGTGAAGTTATTTAAATAACTAAATAGATTCCAAAAGTTACTTTTTTCATCTGCTTGAATTTCTAAAAGAAGTTCTGGATCGCTTTTTTCACATTTCATGCACTCTATATCTTTTTTAAGCTCACTATCTTCATCATTAAACATATAAGCATCTTCTGTTTTTACAAGTTTAAATATCTTTAGAACTTCAATAGAACGATTAGTATAGATATTGTTTCCATCTTCATTAAAAACAACAACTTGACTAAATTGTCTGTACATAGCAGTTGATGGTTGATGTATGTTTATGATTACAATTTTATTTAGAATGGTAATTTTTTTAAGTTCAGCGATTATATTTTCTGAATCTAGTGATGATAATCCACTTGTTGGCTCATCCATCATGATAAGATCCACATCTTTAAGCAGTTCTAGTGCTATATTAAGTCGTTTTCTTTGCCCACCAGATATTGTATATTTTCCATTTTTAAATACAGGAGAATATTTTATATCTAAAATACCTAAGTTACGAAGTTGTGTACTTATAAGTTTATCAACTTCTTGATTACTCTTTTCACCTCCAAAGTGTAGTCTATAGTAATAGTACATATTGTCATATACATTCAAATCTTTAATCAAAACATCATCTTGTGGTACATATCCCATTCTGTGAAAATATTTTTGAGATATTTTTTCACCATTTATGAGTAGTTCGCCATCTTGTAGTCTAGCCTGATCCACAAAAGTTCTCAAAAGAGTTGTCTTACCAGAACCAGAGGGACCCATTATCGCAACAAGTTCTCCCTCTTGTATATTAAAATTAACATCTTTTACAATAGGTATTTTTTTTGTATATCCTGAAAATAGTTTGTTGGCTTTAATACTATAGATATGATCCTTTACTATAGAACATTTTAAATTATTATCTATTTCTAAAGCTACTTCTGATGTTAGAAATTTTTTCTCATTAAGAGGAGAGAAAAGTCTTTCTAATGTAGTCTCATCAAGATATATAAGCTCTTTTTCATTTACAATGCGTATAAAAATATCTTTATCAATATAGTAGATAGAGTGATCTCTAATATTATGCGATATAAATGAATATGGTTGATCTCTAAACTCTAAACATTTGCTATAAAGAGGCTTGTTTACATCATCTTGATAAGTGTATATATGCAAATCTTGACTATGATGATTTAATAAAATAAAAAAATCATCAATATGTAAGACAATAAAGCTAACTTGATAATCATGAAAAGATTGGTTTAGTTCACTTTTTGCATTTTCATCAAAACATATAAAGTTGATATTTGGAGTATGTGTTTTCAGTACCTTGTGCGCTCTTTCATATTTTTTCATCATAAGTAAATATAAAGTATCGTAAAGATAAGGAAGTTCTAATTTTATATAAATATTTTTTAGTGCAGCTATTTGTTCTTTATTGACTCGTTCTTTATTTATATTTTTTAGCATGATAACCATAAAAAGGTTTATGAGTATGACATATCGTTTAGATGCTTTTACTTTATGCAAGTATTCTATGGTCTCATCAAGGGATATATTTTTAGCAAAATTGTCAAACTCATCAATAGATAATTTTATCTCTTCATCACTTTGACCTTCAACCAGTCGTTTTGCTGCTAATAATACATCGCTTGTAGTAAGTTTGCCACTTGTTTGGGCAATACCTATCCATAGTTTGTATATATATGCTAAATTATTCATAATGTCCTTAATTGTTACATGTAGTTATTTTATATAAAAAACAAATTCTTAGTATAATTATAGCAAATATACATAATATAAAGGCTAACCCCAAAAGGGGGTTAGTCTCTTTTAAAGATATATTTAGGTTTAAGCCAAAATAAGATTATAGGAAGAATAGTTAATGATGTGAATACATCGATTAATATAGCTTCAGTTATGTATACTGAAACTCCCCAAGTATTTCCTAAAATTGTTGCCATAAGTGGTATGAACGCACCAACAAGGATAACAACAGAGATAAGAACAGAAGAACCAGTAGTTGCAATTGTATTTTTTAGTGCTGTAAACCAGTCTCCATGATCTGCTAACTCTTCTTTAAGTCGTGAAATCATGTAAATACTATAGTCAACTCCTAGTCCCATGGATATAGAGAGGGCTATAAGGTTTGCGAAGTGTAAGTTTCCACTCCAAAACTGCAGTGATGTGTAGTATCCAGCCATTCCATACTGTGCAAATAGAGTGATAAAAAGGAGAAGCGATAAAGCACCAGAAATGATAAATGAACGGAAAATTAAAGTTACTACAATGAAAATTGCTAAAGCAGTTCCAAGTGGGTTGAATAACCAGTTGTTAAATGTTACATCACGAGTTGCTTCTGTAGCACCTAAGAAACCACCAACACCAGGTTCAACATAAGTAGGTTTAGTATCATCAGCGATAGGTCCTTTATCTCCAGATGCATTAGCATTTCTAAATCCAAAGTTTACTTGGTTGAGTCCAATGTCATTTTTGTGTTTTTCTATATAATCTTGGATAAATTTCATAACTTGATGTGTTTCTTTTGGATTCATAGTGTTGATAAAGCCCATAATCTGTGCTGTATTATAATCTTGTGTTACCATAGAAGCTAAATCACCAGGACTAGAAGCTGCATCTAAAAGACCATTGTACAGTTGTACAATTGCATCAGGAGAACGGTCATCTGTTGCATCTTGAGCATGAAGATAAGCAGTAGTTGGAATCTTAAAATCCTTAATATTTGGTTGATTTCCTGTTTTAGTCATCAAAATCATATTGGCGATTTTAACATACTGAGCATAAGAAGCAGTAAAGCCGATATGTTTGTTCTTACGCAGGTCATCTTCCATCTTATCCATAGCTTCTAAAACGGTAGCATTATTTAAGATACCTTGAGGTGCATCCTCTTCTGGGTCAAAACAGTTTTTGACAGGAGGAGTAGTTCCAGCATCATCAGCAGCGTCCAGTGCATCATAGTAGGCATCATCACACTCAGCTAGTAGAGGTTTTTTACCACGAATAGGAATGTTAAAAGATATGACTCCTGGCATCATAGTATTTAGAGTAAAAATGTCTTGTACAGGTTTAGAATAAACTTTAAACGCAGCTTGTGCATAGTCGATTCCCTTTTCAACCCCAGGCATTAAGTCATACTCATCACCTTTTACAACTTTTTCAATCTTTTTCATACCAGAGTATTTTGTATCATGCATTATGTTACTAATACCCTCACCAATTTTAGTATAGTGAATAGATACAGCAATGATTATAGCAACACCAGCAAGTGGAATAAGTTTTCCCCAGCCTGATAACATTTTTGCGACTATATTACCAAAACTCTCTTCCCATTTATATCCATCAGGTACAACAGTAGGCATTTTACTTTTAAACATAACCATCATAAGAGGTATCATAGTAGTAGTTGTTAGAAGTAAGGAGAACATTCCAAACATACCAAAATAAGCATAAGCTTTGTAAAAAGAGATGTCAACACTTGCTAGTGTTGCAAATCCTATGGCATCAGTAATGATAGAGAGTGTTGCAGGAACTATAGTAAATCCGAGAGCATTCATACTTGCTTCATCAACACTTTCTCCATTTTTGATGGACTTCATGTATCGCCGTGTTACCTGTATGGCATGTCCCATTCCGACTGCTAAGATAAGCATAGGTGTTAAAACGACCATAGTAGTTAGCTTAAACCCTGAGAATCCCATAATACCTAAAGTCCAAACTATACTCATACCAACACCAGCTAAAGGAAACAATGCACCTTTAAGCGAACGAGTTTCTATGTAAAGAATAGCAAAGGCTATAAGTATAGATAGAACAAAAAGATACCAGTATTGAAGAAGTACAACCATCATCCATGCAAGAAAGTAAGGTTCACCAGCTATGGTTATTTCTATGCGATCATCATTGTAGTAAGGTTGTAACTCTTTTACAACTTGTCTTACCCAAGCAACATAATGAGGCTTGATACTATTATCATAAGCAGCGATGATAAAAGTAGCCTTTGCTATACATTGTGGTTCGTCGTTGTAACATTTTTTACCAGTTTTAGGATCAACTGAGTCCACAATCATAGGTTTTAAAACAGGGTTTGTATCTAAACCTTGTTTCATAAATGCTAGCTCTTCTTTTGCTACTTTTGGATCTGTTGTAGAGATACCATCATTTGGTATAAGGCGTTTAAAAATAAGGCTTCCCTCATCATCAACACCCATATTTTTAACTTTATTTGCAGCTATAGAGATGAAGTTTGCTTTGTTAGCACCATCCATCTTTGCAAGATTTTTATGTATTTTACGGACAATATTTACAAACCAAGGTTGGTAAATAGAGCCTTCTTTGGCCTTTATCCCAACAACAAAAAGATTTCCCATCCCAAAAGTCTTTTCACAGAAATTGTTTGTAGAAACATAACGATTTGTTTGTGGAAGGAGTGTGTCAGGATCATTTCGAATGTCAACATATTGTATTTGCCATGCTGTAAAGGCCGTTATGAGAAGCGAAGATATAAATAGAAACCATCTATGTTTCATCGCAAACGCGGCGTATCTAAAAGAGAAACTCTTTTTTTTATTCATGATTTTTCCTAGTTTTCCGTAGGCGATAAACCTACGGAGTGTTAAATTTATTTATGAGGATTTAAAGTATTTAGAAGAGGTACTTAAATCCAAGTTGAGCATTAGAAGAGTTTCTAAACTGACCAAATACACCATAATCATCTCCACCGTATTGATTGATAGCACCAGTTATAACGATATTGTCTGTGTAAGAGTATTCAAAGTCAAGTCTATCCCACCATCCAGCGTTTTGATTTTCTAAAAGGATAATGTTATTTACACGAAGTGCATCACCCTCTAAGAAAGGACGAGATAAGAAGAATGTGTACATGATTTGATGTCTTTCTGCTGTTTTAAAACCATTTGCAAGACTCATAGTCGCAGGGTTTGCAGTGTGTTTGCTATAAGCACGAGAGTCACCAGCATATTGTACATTTTCATTAACATAGTCTAAGTTCCATTTATCCATAAACTGAAAACTCATAAAGAGGTTTGTTAAAACTGTAACATCAGCACCAACAACATAGTTTAAGAAGTCAGCTTTTTGGTTTGTAAAAGCACCAGCTAAGTCACCATAAGCAAGTTTACCAAGGTCAACTATTGGTTGTAGTACATTGTGGTCATAAACATACTCACTACGGATAATAACAGGAGCAAAATCATTATCTATAGCATAGTCAAATGAACCACCAAAAGAGTTTACACGGTTTTCTTTTTCTGTGAAGACCATTGTTGCAGGGTTTGCACCTTGATTACTATTATACTCACTTCCATTTGCTGTTATAAGTTTCATAGTTGTATATTTGTTACCACCTGATGTAATAGTATCAGGTGTAGCAGTTAGTGCTGCTCCATTTGGATCTTCCCATGATACATCAAATGAAGGGTTGTTGTCATAATGATAGTAGTAGTTAAATGTATAGTTTAAACCTATATCATCATTTGTTCCAGCATATTTAAAACCTAAATTACCATTTTTAAAATCGTTGTTAGGATGTTTTTTAACATATTTAGTTTTCATATTTACAAAAGCAGAAAAAGTTGAAAATGTTGTATCTGCCATATAATCAAACATCGTTGTAGGATTATCTCTGTGTAAAGTACCTGAAAAGAGATTAGTTGTAGCACCTGATGTTTTTACAGCTCTAGCTAATTTTGCATTGTTTCCAGGAACACTTGTATAGCCTAAGACAGTAAAATTATTAGTTACTTTTAAACCAGGAAATGTAAAGCCACCTGGTGGTGGTCCAGCAAATACTGCTGCAACTTTACCTAAATCAGGTCCAATATTATAAAACCCATTATACTGCCCAAAAAGCGTATCAGTTCCAAGTGAAACAAACTCTTGTCCTGCGTCTCCAGTTTCTACATTTAAAAGTCCTGGGATTTGGTTCGTTACATTTACCTGTG
>JALTUB010000058.1 GCA_027047745.1 Sulfurimonas sp. | reverse complement strand
ACTATAAATGCAGAAGCAAGTTGTTCATTCTCTTCTTCATCAAGACAATGTGTTTGCCAGTTGTGCATCCAAGCTCCACCTCTTTTTGATTCTCTAGCTTCTAAGTCAAGATAGAGTCTTGCTCTTAGCTCTTTGTTTACATAAAGGTTATATGAAAATGCTTTTTCATCCCATAAATCTTCATCTACTTTTTCAAATTCTATACCAAAAAGTTTATTTAAAAACTTAAACATTCCATTTACAACATTTCTTTGTTCAAAATATGGGCGATACTCCTCTTCATCAATATCATACTGCTCTTTTTTTAATATTTCCGAATAATAAGCAGTATCAAAACTTTCTAATTTTTTAGGGGTGATTTTTTGTAACTCTTCAAGTTCTTCTTTTGCTTGGTCTTTGGAATTTATGATAAGTTTGTCTAAAAAGTTAGTAACACTATTTTTATCTTTTGCCATTTTTGAAGCAATAGAATACTCGGCATAATCTTCAAATCCTAAATGAAGACTCATCTCGTTTTTCAGAGCTAACAGTTCATCTATTATTGCTGCATTTTCTGGCGCTCGTGTTACATAAGCATGATAAAGTTCTTCTCGTATTTTTGCATTTTTACCGTAAGTCATATATGCGATATAAGAAGGCATTTGAAGTGTGAATTTATATTTTACAACTCCATTCTCTTCAAATTTTGCACTCTCTTTATCACTCTTTGGGATACCTTCTACATCTTTTTCATCTATTATTATCTTCTCATAAGCATTTGTTGCATCAAGTAGGTTTTGAGAAAAGTTATTTGATAGTTCACTAAGTCTGATATTTATCTCTTGGAGTTTCTCTTTTGTTTTATCGTCTAAATGAGCACCACTAAGCTCAAAGTGTTGAATGTTTAGTTCTAAAACTCTTTTTTGTTCAGCATTAAGTGAACCTATTTGGGTTTCATATATCTCTTTATAAGCCTTATATATATCTATATTTTGAGATAGTTTTGTAGAATACTCTGTGATAATAGGAAGACTTTGTGTATAAATATCTTGCGTTTTTTCAGAGTTGTTTACAGAGTTTAGATGAGAAAGAGGTGTAAAAAATTGATCCAATCTCTCTTCCATCATCTCTAATGGTTTTACAAAATTTTTGTATGTTTTTGTATTATTTTTTAGTAGTTTTTTTACCGTTTTATTGTTTGATTCAACTATTGTCTTTAGCTCTTTTATAAAATTATCTAAGTCACACTCAAATTTTAAAAATTTTTCCATTTATTAATCCTCTTCATCTTTTTTTTGTTTTATCGCATCAAATTTATTGATAAGTATATCATCATATTTATTTGCATATTTTATTAGTCTCTCTAGTGCAATTTTCCCTTCAACCTCTGTTAAAGAGGAGTCAACGATTAGATATGATAGATATATGCTGTTTTCATTTATGGAAAATTGTAAGTATGATAGTTTTTCATTCTCTTGAAGTAAGTAGTCATATACCTTATCTATATTTTTACTAGGGATTGCACATAGTTTAGAGTCCCCAATAATAATTCCATTTTCATAGTAGTTTATATCAATACGAGCACTACCCTCATCAACTCTCCAAGTAGCTTGACTTCTTCGTGCAAGTGTTACATTTATATCCAATGAAGACAAGATACTCTCTAAGAGTTTTGTCGCTCCTGTTGGTTTGTAACCTTTTCTTCTTAGTTTTGCAACCTCTAGTTTAACGCCACACTCAGGACAATAATCTTGTTTGATGTTTTTTTCATCTATAATATTTTTACATGAGGGACATTTTATGACATTGTCAAGATTTTTTTCTTTAAAATCACTAATTGCCTCTTTTACATAAAAGTATGGAAGAGAAAAACCTAAGTTGTTTGCATTTTGGATTATAAATGTATTTACACCTATTACTTCACCATCATCATTTAAAAGAGGACCACCACTGTTTCCAGGGTTGATTGCTGCATCTATTTGTATATATTCTAAATCATCTTGAAGTCTTGAGGCACGAGAAACTATACCTTCTGTTGCTGTATAATTTAGTCCATATGGATGACCTATTGCTATGGTTGTATCTCCATTTTCGATAATTTTATCTGTTAAAGTTAGAGCTGTTTTTGGTTTTTGAAAATGGTAATGTATAAATGCAAGATCATAATATGAATCATCATATACAACTTTTGCGATTGTTCTTTTTATGATTTTTGAACTTATAACAACTTCTTTAAGTCCACTAACAACATGAGAGTTTGTAATTATTAAATCCCCTATAACAAAGCCTGTACCAGAGCCATAAGGTGTCATGATTTGTATAATATTTTCAATGTATGTATCTAAAATAGCTTGAGTATTCATTAGACTTCCTCAAAGTTTAGATTTTGAATTTGTTGATAAAAAGTATTACTAAAATCATTTAAAGAACTGAAATTTAACTCTGAAGAAAAACTCTCCAAAGCTTTAAATCTGGTTTGATAGTTTTTAATAGTATCATCAACTCTTGAGATAATTGTTTTTTCTTTAAAAGTATCATCTTGTGAATTGTAAAGATTTTTATAGTCAAGTTCTTTGAAAAAATCAGGATTTTG
>JALTUB010000057.1 GCA_027047745.1 Sulfurimonas sp. | reverse complement strand
TTTTAGAATCAAAAAATCCAAAAGAAAAAATCCAGAGATTTAATAACTTTTACATTTCGTTTAAAGAGAGTAATATTGACATGGAAAAAGTGCATGAGCCAAAAGAGTTTCATGAACCATCTTATGCACAACTATGCAAAATTATTCCACCTCAAGATGTACCTAAACGAAAAAACCTAACAACAAAAGATGGGCAGATAAATCTTCTTCATGCCATAGCACATATAGAGTATTCTGCTATTGATTTGGCTCTTGATGGTGCTTATAGATTTGTAGACTTACCAAGAGAATATTATGAAGATTGGCTAAGTGTTGCTGATGATGAGATAAAACATTTTTTGATGCTAGAAAAACTTTTAAATGAACTAGGTGCTAGTTATGGCGATGTAGAAGTTCACAATGCCCTGTTTGAAGCAAGTCAAAGGACACAGATTTTAGTTGAGAGGATGGCAGTTGTTCCAAGATACCTAGAAGCAAATGGACTTGATGCAACTCCTATGATTTTAAACAAGTTGGTCAAATTACCCAAGAGCGAGATGATTACAAAAATCATAAAAACTTTAGAAATTATTTTAGAAGAAGAAGTTGACCATGTAAAAAAAGGCGATGTTTGGTTTAACTATGCGTGTGAACAAAATGGAGTCTCTACTGATATATATTTTAAGATAATAGACAAGTATTACCCACAAGGTTTTCTCCGTGCCAAAAATGTAAATATAGACGCAAGAAAAGAGGCAGGTTTCTCTTGTAAAGAGTTAAACTTTATGGCTAAAAAAGAGGTCTGTTGAATCCATATGAATTTAAGATAGAGATTTTTTTCTTGAAATAGTTGTGTATCAAGTTTAATTAAAATGATTCAAATAACTATTTAGGTACAATAACTTAACTTTAAAGGAGCCATTATAAATGAGTAATCAATTTATAAAAATGGTATTAGTAATATCACTGAGTGCATTCACAATTCTACAAGCAAAAAGTGAGTATAAGGATAGTTACAATAACAGTACAATAGATATACCTTCATCAAAAAATGATAAAATATTTATACGAGAATATAAATACAATGCAAGTGATACAGACAGTAAAGTTAGCTCAAGAAAAAAAGCGATAGCACAATTGAAAAGTATTTTAAGTGAAGAAGTTGGTGTTCATATCACTAGTAGTTTAGAAATGAAAGATACTGTAAAAAATGGTGTGAATAATAAATATTTTAAAAGTGAAATCAGCCAACTCAGTGCTAGTATTACAAAGTTGAAAATTATAGATGAAAAGTGGAATGGTGTTACTTACTATATAAAAGCAAGTGTCAGAGTAAATGAAGAGCAAACTATGAAATTACTACTTGAAGCCATAAAAGCCAAAGCTTCAAAAAAAGATGTCAAAAGATTAAACAAAATTTTAAAAGAACAAAATGGCAATTTAGATAAATCATATAGTAAAATCCAACAACTTCAAAAAAAGTTAGTTTTACAAGAAATTCAAAATCAAGCTAGTAAAAATGAATTATCTGAAGCTAAAAGAACTTTAGAAAAATTACGAAAAGAAAAACAAAAATATGATAATAAAATTATTGAACATAGAAGTGAAATTAATAAAATAAAAAGATTGGTACAAAAAGCGAAGAATAGAATTAAATCACAAAATAAAAAAGCCTGTATGATTGAAAAAGGTATGACAAAACATGAAGTTATTCAAGCAATAGGACTACCAATTTCGACAGGAGGTCAATGTAACTATACTACTGGAATTTATTCTAAATATTGTGAAAAATGGTACTATGGTGATATAATGATTTATTTTCCTGAAGATATGAATCTAGTTCAATCCAAAAATGGATGCAGATAATGTTTAAATAATAATAAATATATTTGGAGAAAAAATAATGAATAAACAATTTATAAACAATATAGAAATAAAAAACTACAAATGCTTTGATAATTTTAAAGCTGAGGAATTCAAAAGAGTTAATTTAATTGGTGGTAAAAATAATATTGGTAAAACTTCATTTATGGAAGCTTGTTTAATTTGTAGTGCTGAATCTTATGGTGATATTTATCATAGATTACGAGAGATAAAAACACATAGAAATTTAATTAATAATATTCTTGCAGGAACACAAAGACAAGAAGATATTCAAAAGTTAATTGTAGAAAATCAAAATATACATATAAAATGTAATAATGAAGATGTTTATATTAAATTTATAGATGACTTATATAATCTAAAAGTTATAGATAAACTTCTTAAAAAAATGGACTATACAACACTTTTTAATACACTAGACCAAAATATACAATACTCTTTTATGTCATTTACATTGAGTTATATCTCAGCTTTTTCAGATTTTAATGAAATGTATAATATGGCGATTAGCCATTTAAAACTAGATAATAAATTGGAACTTCTCAATGAATATCTTTTAAAAATGTTTGATATTTCTAAAATTGACACAATTAATGATGAACCATATTTAATGATAGATAAATGGGTAAAATTATCAGAATCAGGTCAAGGTATTAAGACATTTATTAATATTATTTTTTCTATGTTTATTTTAGAAAATAGAACACTATTTATTGATGAAATAGAAAATGGAATCCATTATAGTTTATTTGATGATTTTTGGGAAATTATTTTGACATTATCAAAAGAGAGAAATATACAAGTTTTTGCTACAACACATTCTAAAGAGTGTATAGAATCTTACAATAGAGTATCGCTTAGATTAAATGATGAGGCCAGTGTCTATTTTGAAATGGGAAAAAATAAAAATACTAAAAAAATATTTATGAGAAACCTAGATAATGAACAATTAGACTATGAACTCAATCATCATGGGAGATATAGAGGTGAATAATATATTAATCGTAGAAAGTGAAAATGATAAATTTTTTATAGAAGCTTTAATTGCCCATATGAATATTGATGTGAAAGTGGGAAATCCAATATGCACAATAGATGAATATAACTGTATGGGTGGCATTGGTAAATTAAAAAATAAGCTTGAAGAGTTAAGAGCTAGAATTTTAAAAGGTGATGAGATAAATCAAGTTGGAATTATTTTTGATGCTGATAATATTGGGATAGATGAGAGAAAACAACAGATTAATGATGTTAAAGATAGTGTATTTACAAGTAGTGAATTAGACTTAAAAATATTCATAATGAATATTGATGGTGGTGGAGAACTGGAAACGGTTCTAAAAGAGATAAAATCAATTGACTCCCCAATTGCTGACTGTCTTGAGTCTTGGCAAGAGTGTTTAGCTGATAAAAAATTAAGTAAAAAAGATTTTGATAAATTATGGATACAAATATATCAAAGATATGATTGTTGTACTATAAAAGAACAAAAACAAGCTGGAAGAAAATGTAATAATGAAACTTCCCTGAAAGATAAATCTATTTATGATTTTGATAAAAATATAGTTGAGTTATCAGAATTAAAAGATTTTTTAGAAGGCTTTCAAGATTAAGCATTACTGACATAAATTGTTAAACCTTTTGCAATTAACTGTGATATTAGCATACCGCACACATCCACAAAAATTGTTTTATCACCAATATTTTAAATAAATTTAGTATCACTTTTTTGTCTCTTTAAGATTGAGCTTGAGTGTTTTATTCTTCTCTAACTTACCATTAATATAAACCTTAGATATATTGTATCTATGTAAAATAAGATGGATTGGTAACTCCTTTGTTGGTTCTGCATCTAAGTCAAGAACAATCATATCTGCATTTTTACCTTCAGCTATTTCTCCTGCGTTTATGCCAAGTGCTTCTGCTGCGTTTATGGTGACACCATCAAGAAGGGCTTTAGCAAACTCTAAAAGTGGAGCGTTGCTATGCATAAAAAGTGATACTTTCATCTCTTCAAAAAGGTCAAGTTTATAGTTTGAACTAAGTCCATCAGTAGCAACTATCCATCTAATATTTTTCTCATTTAACTCTTTTATGTTAAGTGTTGGATTGCCTAAAAGTCTGTTTGAGATGGGGCAGTGTATAACTGTATGTTTATTGTCTGCTATGGTGTTTAGTTCATTACCTGTTGCATTTGTAACATGAGTTAAAAGAGTTTGATTGTTGTTGAAATATTCTAAAAATTCATGCGAATCACATACATTTTTGTTTTGTTTTAAAAGGTTTTGGAAGAAATCATGAAAGTCACCACTACTATCATCAAGCCAATTTCTCTCTGCGATACTCTCCATAAAATGTGCTGTTAATTTTAGATTTTCACTCTTAACGATTTCAAGTGCTTTTTTTATCAAAATAGGATGAACAGAGTATGGGGAGTGTATAGCTACTGCTGGAAAAAATCCCTCTCTTTTTATAGACTTTGAAGCATCAAGTCTTGATAAAAAGTCAGTAAAAAGAGCATCTGCCATAGTTGCTTGAGAACCGATAAGTTCATTGAAGTAGATAACATTTTGTTTAGCATTTGCACAAGCATCTAAGTCCATTCCATGAGAACTTATAGCTCCAAATGTAGTTATCCCAGATTCCAACATGGAGTCAATTGCTTTACTCATACAATCAAGTCCACAGTTGTTTATCAAATCCTCACGATTTTCTATAACACTGTAAAGCCAAGTCATAAAGTCACCATAACTAAGCTCTGTTTTGTTGGCTGAAAATTCTATGTGAACATGAGCATTTATAAGTCCAGGCATGAGAAGTGAATTTTCTCTCAAAGTTGTTACCTCTGCATCTGGATAAAGTTCTATAAGCTCATCAAAAGGAGCAATCTTTTTAATAGTTTTGTCAAAAGCAATAGAAAGATTAGTGCTAATTCTATCTCTTAAGTATATAAAATGGGGTGTTATTATTTTCATTTGGAAATCTTTTTGTAAATTTAAAATATATTATGCTTTATTTAGGTAAAATAACTGCTTAAAATACAAGTTAAAGGTAAAATATGAAGATAGTAGTAATACAAGGTCCAAATTTGAATATGCTAGGTGTTCGCGAACAAAATATTTATGGTCCTATGAAATTAGAGCAGATTCATGCACAGATGAAAGAAGTTGCAACTCAAAATGGTGTTGAAATAGAATTTTTTCAAAGTAACCTTGAAGGTGAGATAGTTGATAAGATACAAGAGTGTTATGGTGAAGCACATGGCATGATTATAAATGCAGCAGCATACACTCATACATCTATCGCTATTCGTGATGCGATTGCAGCTGTAAATATTCCTACTATCGAGGTTCATATCAGTAACATTCATCGTCGTGAAGAGTTTAGAAAAGACAACATGATAGCACCAGTTTGTACTTCATCTGTTGTTGGTTTTGGACCATTTGGTTACCATTTAGCTATGATGGGTATGCTTCAAATCATGAATGAAATGGCTGCTGCTCAAGAAACACAAAAGAAAGCTCAAGAAGAACAAGCCTAACAACTATGTATCTAAAACGCACTTTAAATGATGAGCTTATTACATTTAAGGGTTTGCGTTTTCCATATAAAAAAAACTCAAAAAGTTCGTTAAGATATAGAGTAACTGTTGGTATAGGTGGAAATATTGGAGATGTAAAACGAAGGTTTGAGCATCTTTTTTTTGATATAAAAAAACAGAGTAGAGTTGAACTTATAAAGACTTCATTGATTTTAAAAAATCCTCCTTTTGGATATAAGAACCAAGATGATTTTTTTAACTCAATCATGATCTTAAAAACAAGCATGACTCCAAAAGTGTTTTTAAACTATCTTTTAAGATTAGAGAAAAAATTTGGCAGAAAGAGAAGTTTTGCAAATGCACCAAGGACATTAGATTTGGATATTATTTTTTTTGACAACAGAGTAATCGCTACAGAAAAACTTACTATTCCTCATCCTTCATGGCAATTAAGAGAGAGTGTAGTTATCCCTCTATCGGAGATACAATCATGAAGATATTGACTTTTACTGGTAGAACACCGTCTGAAGCTTTAAAAAAAGCAAAAATGGAGATTGGTGATGAGGGTATGCTTATCGAAACAAGGGAAGTTCAAAAAAAAGCTTTAGGAAAAGAGCCACTTTATGAGATAGTTATCGGTATAGAAGAGGGTATGATACCAAACACTTATCCTAATGCAAAGAAACCTCTAAGAAAACAAAAACCACTTAAAAAAGAGAGCGAAGATATACTTTACGATATATCAAATGCAGCTAAACAAATCTCTAAAATCTCTGATGCAACTACACCTCAGTTTGATTATCCAAATTATACTCAGCCCAAAACGGCACCAGAGTATGAACCAAAAGAGTTAAAAGAGATTAAAACTGAGATTAATAAACTTACAGATAAAGTAAAAATTATTCAAAATATGTTTTGGGATGAAAAATCACCAGACATTGAAGCTCAGATTCCATCAGAATTTGCAGAGATATATAGACTAGCATCACAGAGTGGAATGAATAAAGAGCATTTAGATGGTCTTATGCGTATTACTTTAGAACATATGCCTTTTAAAATGAAAGAAAACTCAGCAACTGTTAAACGATATTTTCAAACTCTACTTAGAAAGATGGTTCCTGTTAGAATGGAAACACCACCTAAACTTGGTAGTAAAAAAGTTATAATGCTTGTTGGTCCAACTGGCGTTGGCAAAACAACTTCCATCGCAAAATTAGCAGCAAGATACTCATACTTGATGGAGAAAAGATACAAAGTCGGTTTGGTGGTTTTAGATACATATAGAATAGGTGCAGTTGAACAACTTATGCAGTATGCTAGAATGATGAAGCTTGGTATAGAGACAGTGGTTGACCCGCCAGAGTTTTCAAAAGCATTAGACTCTTTAAAGTATTGTGATTATATCATGATTGATACTATGGGTTCTAGTCCTTACGATAAAGGTAAGATAGAGAAGATATATGAGTGCCTAGATGGAAATACAACTGAGTATAATGTTGATGTAGTTCTTGTTATGCCGAGTTCTATCAAGTATGAAGATTTAAAAGTTACTTATGATAACTTTTCATCTTTAGGTGTAGATACCCTCATGTTTACAAAACTTGATGAGACAATGGGATTTGGAAATATATTTTCACTAGCTTATGAAACTAAAAAACCTATAAGTTACTTTTCAGTTGGTCAAGAAGTGCCAGAAGATTTAGTCTGTGCAAGTAGTGACTTTCTTATAGAGTGTTTACTACATGGTTTTAACAGGAGCAAAGCATGATTGGAAATCAAGCACAAAAACTTGAAGAGTTAGTAGCTTCAAACTCAACTAAAGACTCTTCTAAAAAATCAAAGAAGACTCGTTTTATCGCTATTACAAGTGGTAAAGGTGGAGTTGGAAAAAGTACCATTAGTTCAAACCTAGCTTATGCACTTTCACTTCAAGGCTTAAATGTAGGGATTTTTGATGCAGATATTGGTTTAGCAAATCTTGATGTTATGTTTAATGTTAAGATAAAGAAAAATATTTTACATGTACTAAAAGGTGAAGCAACAGTTTCAGATATACTTATCCCTATCACAAGAAATCTTATCTTAATACCAGGTGAAAGTGGCGATGAGATACTAAAATACTCTGATATGGCACTTTTTGAGCGTTTTATGCAAGAGGCTCAGGTTTTAGATAAACTAGATGTTATGATTATAGATACTGGGGCAGGGATAGGAGAACATATTCAAATGTTCTTAAATGCAGCAGATGATGTTATAGTAGTGACAGTTCCAGACCCAGCAGCAATTACAGACGCATATGCGACTATTAAAACTATTGCAGTTTTAAGAGATGATGTTGGTATGATTATGAACCAAGTTAAAAGTGAACGAGAGGCAAATGCAGTCTTTGAAAAGATAAAAAAAGTTGCAAAAGCCAATATAACTTCTGCTTTGGATTTGCGTCTGATAGGTAAGATAAACAGTGATTTAAAAGTTTCTTCTTCTGTAAAGCAAAGAGCATTATTCACCATGTTATACCCAGCATCGCAACCATATAGAGATATAGAAAAGATAGTAAGTGTTATAATGTCTAAGCTGGAACGAAATATGCTAGTTTCTTCAAGCGAGAGTGGTCTTTCAGGGCTATTCAAAAGATTGATAGAGCATTTTTAAAGTGTTGATGTTAAGTGTGGGGGATTTATGTTAGGTGAGAACTTTGTTTATTTTTTTACTGTTCAAGGATTTTTTGTAGGTATTATATTTGGTATCCTAAAATCGTTTGATGCTGAGGGTTTGCTCACATATACATTTTTTATTACTACATTTTTTTATCTATTTTCGCATGTTATTATCGCATCATATTATAGAACAATTACTGCAAAATCAGCGTTTTTTCCAAAAGATGCACATGAGAAAGATTTAGATATGTTCGTGAAAGAGATTAATAAAAGAGAAAAACTTATAGATTCTGCTTGTAAAATGACAGATATAGTCAGTAAAATGAACTCTGAATTAGCAGGCAATAAATCATGAATGTAGATGCGTACAAACAAGATATAAAACATCAAGAAGATGAACTAGCAAT
>JALTUB010000056.1 GCA_027047745.1 Sulfurimonas sp. | reverse complement strand
CTACTTTTTATAAATCTCTGGATAATCATTTTTCCAACGGCGATGTAACCAAAACCAAAATTTAGGCTCTTTAGTTATTAACTCAGTTAGCCAATCAGCTTGTAGTTGTGTTGAGTTTTGAATATCTGCTTTTTCATCATCAGTTTTTTCGACTGGAATTTCATCAAAAATCATTAATGTATACTTCTTATCATCATCAGTTCGTATAGTGACAGGTATGATAGCTGCATTAAATTTTCTTGCTAGATATGCTGGTGTAGTTGTTTGTCTGATTGGTTTTCCCATGAACTGCACCATCGTTCCCTCGTTTGGATTTATATTTGTGTCTATAAGTAGTCCAGATGCACCACCATTTTTAATGAGCTTAATAAGAGGTTTTACAACTTTTTCTTTTTCTAGATTAGTATTGCCAAATCTTGCACGAGCTTCTAAGAGCCACTCCTCATATACGCTATTTTTCATCTTTTTATAAACTGCTGCAAGTGGTTCTATAAATGCTCCGATAGAAGCTCCACCTAGCTCCCAAGAAGAGTAGTGTGTAGTAACATATATGACAGCACGACCCTCTGCATGAACTTTTTGTACAGCTTCAATGTTTTGTATAGTAATTTTATTTTTCAACTCTTCTTTGCTCATGTGGCGTAGTTCTAAAAGATGTAAAAAATTAAAAAGGAGATTTTTGAAGCTATATCTTGTGATGGCATCTATCTCTTTTTCACTCATTTTTGAATTAAATGCAAAATTTAAGTTTTGTCGAACAATTTTTCTATACTTAGGCACTGCATAATATGCAACAGTAGATAATCCACTGAAAAATGCTTGTCTAAATGAAGATGGAAGTATCATTAAAATAGTCTCTAAAATTAGTAGTGCTTTATATCCCATGTGTTAAAAGTTCCTTTGCTTGAAGAATAATTTGTGAAGTCTTAATATCTTTAATCGAGAAATCATTTTTATCTATTTTAAGTATGTTTACCTCAGATGGAGATTTGATAGCAACATTTATGGGTGTTTCATAAATCATTCTTGAAGTTGTTGGACCTAGTAGTGTTATGGATGGTATATTTTGAGCCCATGCCATATGTGTTGGTCCTGTATCATTTCCAATAAGTAAATCCATACTAGAGACAAAAGAGACTAGTTCATGCAGTTGTAGTTTTGGTGCAAGTGAAGCAAATTTTGTATGTTTGCAAATCCACTCTGCCTTTTGTTTTTCTTCATCATTTCCCCAAACTATATAGCATTGCTCTTGAAGTGCTTCACATACTTTTATAACCGCTTCTTTTGGGTATATTTTAGACTCCCATGAAGCACCTATAACAAAAGCTATGTTTTTTTTATCACTTCTTAACTCAAAATGTGTATCTTTTGAAAATATAGGGTTTTTGTTCAAAATCATCTTATCATTAATCTCAAACCCTAAAGCGTCTCCAACTACAAAGCAGTTTCGTTTGATTACATTTGTTTCGTATGATATATCTGAAGTTGTTTTATAAAAGAGTGCAGCTAAAGATTCTCTTGTAGAATTCTTGTCAAATCCGTGGACATTAGCTCCAATCAACCTCGCAACAACAGCAGATTTTAGTAGTCCTTGCATATCTATAATCAAATCATAATCACCAAGTGAGCGAAGTTTTTTTATAGTTTTTTTAAGAAGTGAAAAGCTTTTCTCTCTTTTTATTTTTTTTATATTAACTGTATGTACTTTGTTGATAAGTGGATGATTTTCTAAAAGAGGTGAAAACATCTCTTCTGTAATCCAGTCAATAGTAGCATCAGTATATATTTTATTGATAAATTGAAGAACTACAGCACTATTGACAATATCTCCAAGAGCTGACAATCTTACGATAGCTATTTTTCTAATATTTTTTTTCATCTTTGACATTATATCAGGAGCATAGTTAGTGTTCTCTTTAAAGCCATATATTAGTATAAACTTGCTAAACTATCTGCATAAATTATGAAGAAGGAAAATGATATGTCAAAAGGAAACATGCAAGAGTTTTTAGCTGGTAGAAAAAAAGCTAAAAATTATTTTTGTAATATATTTGCTAAACATATATCCAGTGACTTTGAAGCATACACTAAAGAGAACCTTCTGAGTAGGCTTATTGAAGTGAAATCAAGTGTTAAAAACGCTGAAGGTATCTATGTTCTCGATGCTCATGGTGTTCAAGCAACAGCTACTTATTCAAATAGAGAAAAGATAGATAACTCTGGAGAAGATAGAAGTGATAAAGCATATTTTTATAAAGCTATAAGAAGTAAAAAATGTGAGATAACTGATCCATATCCATCTAGTTTCTCGCGAGATGGACTCTGTGTTACTATATCTAAAGCAGTTTATTCTGATGATAAACTGCAAGGTGTCGCTTGTTTAGATATGCCACTTGAAGAGGTTCTTGCTGTATCTAACATGAATACACTAGAGCGTGTTTTTACAAACTTTTTTAAATTTACTTATTCACTTTTTGCCTTTGCTTTGATGGCAGTTGCTCTTCTTTTGTTCGTAAAAGGTGTTGAAAGTTTCTTTTTACATGATATAACACCTGGTAATTTTGATATAAAATATGTTTTTGAAGCTACTATTTTACTAACTCTCGCTTTAGCTATTTTTGACTTGTCTAAAACACTTATAGAAGAAGAGATGTTAGGTTGGAGTAAGGGTAGTCATGTGTCTGGTCCTCATAAAACAATGGTGAAGTTTTTAGGCTCTATTATTATCGCTTTGTCTATCGAAGCACTTATGCTTGTTTTTAAATTTGCTATCACAGACCCAAATGAACTGATTTATGCTATGTATATAATCGCTGGTGTCGGTATCTTGATTTTAAGCTTAGCAGTTTATATAAAATTTACAAAAGGTGAACTTGATAAATGATTGCTATCGTTGATTATAACATGGGAAACTTAGCAAGTGTGAAAAATGCTTTTGCTAAACTTGGTAAAGATACAGTTGTTGTGAGTGACCCACAAAAGTTTAAAGATTATGATAAACTCGTTTTACCAGGAGTTGGTGCATTTGGTGATGCGATGGAGCATCTTAAAGAGAGAGATATGGTAGAAGCCTTGAAAGATTTTGCCCATAGTGGAAAATACATGCTTGGCATCTGCCTTGGCATGCAGTTACTTTTTGAGAGTAGTGAAGAGTTTGGAGAGCATGAAGGACTAGGACTTATAAAAGGAAATGTAACTGCTTTTGATACAACTGCTTTTAGTGAACCTTTAAAAGTACCTCATATGGGGTGGAATAGAATGTTTACAAAAAATCATCCTCTTTTTAAAAACTTAGACGAAGAGCATTATCTTTACTTTGTACATACATATCATGTTAATTGTACAAACGAAAAAGATATTATAGGTCAAACTAATTATGGCTACAAGTTTACTTCAGCAGTAGCATGTGACAATGTACTAGGAATACAACCACATCCAGAAAAAAGCCATGAAAATGGACTTAAAATAATTGAAAATTTTATTAACTTATAGGAATGTAGAATGGAAGACCACTTTATAAGGGAAATAATAATACAGCGATATAAATCTTTACAAAATTTTAAAGCAAAAGATTTTGCGCGTATTAATCTTATAGGTGGAAAAAACAATGTAGGTAAAACAGCTTTCCTTGAGGCACTTTATTTGATGTCTAATCTACAAAATTTCTATCAAATAGAAGAGGAAAATTTAGAGAGAGAAAAGTTATATTTTGAAATAATTAAGAGTTTTTTATCTTTACAAATAAATAGAAATAGTATTGACTTTTTGCTTTCTTGGGTGTCAGGTGCAGTAAGTTTAAATACTTTCTCAAACTTAGAGATTGAGGTTCCTCATAGATATAAATTACTTGTTGAAGACAATATAGTTTCTCCACATAGATTTCAAAAACACAACTACTGGAATGATGGCTCTTTTAAGGTATATAAATATGAAGAAAATAGATATTTTTACCAACTTAAAGAGAAAAAAAATGCTATGCCTGAAGTCGGTTTTTATAAGTTTGTGACAATGTGCAATAATAATCAGACAAGTATTAAAAAGCTTTTGAGCAAGATAAAAAAAGATGATAAAAATGATGAGTTAGATGGCTACCTAAATGAGTTGTTTAATATCAGTAAAATTGATATGACTGACGAAGATATACTCTTATTTGATAAGGAGAAAAAACCATACAAATTATCAGAGTATGGGGATGGTGTAAAAAACTTTATAAATATTATACTTACAATTTTATATGATAAAAAAAGAGTTGTTTTTTTAGATGAATTAGAAAATGGAGTACATTATACAAAATTTGATGCAATGTGGAAAATCATTTTTCATTTGTCTAAAGTAAATAGTGTACAAATTTTTGCAACAACACACTCTAAGGAGTTTATAGAGTCTTATGCAAGAGTTTCTAAAGAGTTGCAAGATAAATCTGTCAGCTATATAAAAATGACACAACTTGATGATGGAAAAATTATGGCTGGTGTTAGAGATTATGAGATGTTACAAAGTAGTATAGAAAATACCCATGAGGTAAGGGGATGGTAAAGCTAGCCATTTGCCATGAAGGACATACAGGAAAATCTTTAGATAGTGAGATAATAAAACTTTTGCTTAAAGATTTGGACTTAGATATAAATCGAGTTGAATTTTATGGTTTTGGCAGTAAAAGTAACTTTTTTAAAAAAGATTATAAAGTGTATAAAAATTTACATTTAGCAATTACAGAACAAGAGATTGAAAAGATTCTTTTTGTCTTAGATGCTGATAATGAAGAAAATGATAATTTTTTTGGTGGATATATAAATACAGGTAAAAGTTTGAAAACTATTTTGTTTGATTTAGAATTATATAGTGTATCTGATTTTTATATAAGTTGTAATCCAATAAAGAAAATAGGTAATATTGAATCTTTGCTTTTATCAACAATACCATTAGAACAAAAAGAGTGTATAGATGGTTTTTTACAATGTAGTGAATTTAAGGCAAAAGGAAATGATAAAGCACTTTTAAGACAGCTCTATAAGCTTGCTTATCCAAATACACCTTATAATTTTAAGCATAAAAATTTTGATGAGTTCAAAGAGAAGTTACAAAATTTATTTTAGAATAATATAATTAAGAAGGAAAAAAAATGACTTTATACCCAGCGATAGATTTAAAAGATGGAAAAGCAGTTAGACTTACAAAAGGTCTTATGGATAGTGCAAAAATATACTCAAATGAGCCTTATGAACTTGTGAAAAAGTTTGAAGAGATGGGTGCTGAGTGGGTTCATTTAGTTGATCTTAATGGTGCTTTTGCAGGAGAGCCTAAAAACTTAGAACAGATTATTAAAATTCGTGAGAATTGCAATGTAAAACTTGAACTTGGTGGTGGGATAAGAGATGAAGAGACTATCCAAAAGATGCTCGGTATTGGTATTGATAGAATTATCTTAGGCTCAATAGCTGTAAAAAAACCACAATTTGTTAAAGATATGGCAGCAAAATACCCAATAGCAGTAGGAATAGATGCGATTGATGGCTTTGTAGCAGTTGAGGGATGGGGTGAAGTTTCTTCCATGAGGGCAACTGATTTGGCAAAAGAATTTGCTAATGCAGGAGTTGAGGCTATTATATGTACAGATGTTGGAAAAGATGGCACTCTAAGTGGTGTTAATGTTGATTTTACACTTGACATCGCTAGAGCTAGTGGAGTTAGCACTATAGCTAGTGGTGGTGTAAAGGATGAGAATGATATAAAGTCCTTAATAGATACAAAAGAAGTTGATGGTGTTATAATTGGTAAAGCATATTATGAGGGGAAATTAGACCTTGCTAAGATGTTTAAAATGTTAAATTAATATTAAAATAAACAAATATTTGATATTATAGCACTAAAATTATGTAAATTATAAAAAAAAAGGATTTCAATTGAAATTACTTGTTGTTGATGACAGTTCTACAATGCGTCGTATTATTAAAAATACTTTATCCCGTTTAGGTTATAAAGATGTTCTAGAAGGTGCTGATGGCGTTGAGGGTTGGGCTCAGATGGACGCTAACCCAGATATTGAGATGCTTATTACAGATTGGAATATGCCAGAGATGAATGGTCTTGAACTTGTTAAAAAAGTGCGTGCAGATGATCGTTTTGTAGATACGCCTATCATTATGGTAACTACTGAAGGTGGTAAGGCTGAGGTTATAACAGCACTTAAAGCTGGTGTGAACAATTACATAGTAAAACCATTTACTCCACAAGTGCTTAAAGAAAAACTTAGTGCTGTAATGGGTGTCTCATAGTAATGCATGAATATTACTATGAGTTAGTAGTAAAAGTTTCATCTCATGATTCACTGTTTTTAGACTTTTTATCAGATACTTTACCTGTTGGTTTTGAAGAGACTGATAATGGTTTTATAATCAGAAGTGAAGATGAGCTTGATACAATAATATGGGGTTTAGAACAGTTTAACGAAGCACTTCAAAAAGCACTTTCAACTACAATAGAGCTTGAATGCGTACAAACAAAACTTCAAAATAGTGATTGGGTAAAAGCTTATCAAAAGAGTATAAAACCCATAGCAATAGATAAATTTTATATTCACCCAACTTGGGATGAAGAAAACAGAGATTTGATTAATATCGCTATTGACCCTGCTTTAGCATTTGGCACTGGACATCATCCAACGACTGCTTCATGTCTTCGCGTTATTTCAACTTTCGTTAAAGCATCAGATAAAGTTTTGGATGTCGGTTGTGGAAGTGGAATACTTAGTATAGCTGCTATGAAGTTAGGAGCTATAGTCGATGCCTGTGATACAGACCCTATTTCAGTTGAAAACTCCATAAAAAATGCAGAGTTAAACAATCTAAAATATTCAAATATCTGGGAAGGTTCATCATCTATAAGTAGTGACAAATATAGTGTAGTAGTTGCAAATATTGTTGCAGATGTACTGACATTTATAGCAAAAGATTTAAAATCATTGTTAGATGCAAATGGTATATTGGTTTTATCTGGAATACTCAATAACTATGAAGATAAAGTTTTATCATACTATAAAGATTTAAAATTAGTACAAAGAATCCCTCAAGAAGAGTGGATAACTTTAGTTTTACAAAAAGAAGAGAAATAAAATGGCAGACAATAATAATAATAATAAGAATAATAATAATAATAACTTTTTTAATCAAAACCCCTTGATAACATTTGCTATTTTTTCAGTTGCTGTAATCTTGCTTTTTAAGGTTGTAGTTGGTGAGGGTACTGGTGCAAATGGTGTCATGACTGCAAACAACACAAGAACAAAGCAGATAAGTTACTCGGAACTAAACTCATTAGTAAAATCAAAAAGTGTGAGTAAGGTAGATATTGGTCAAAGTTACATTAAGGCTATGTCAACAGATGGAACAAAGCTTTATACTACGAGAATAATAAGAGGTAATACTGAGTTAGTTAAAGAACTTGATAAGCAAGGTATTGATTATACAGGTTTTAGTGAAACAAACTGGTTTACTGAGATGTTTGGCTGGTTATTTCCATTTTTACTTATTATTGGAATATGGATGTTCTTTGCTGGACGAATGCAAAAGAGTATGGGTGGTGGTCTTCTTGGTATGGGTAACTCTAAAAAGATGGTTAGTTCTGAAAAGCCAGATACAAAGTTTGACGATGTAGCTGGTGTAGAAGAGGCAAAAGAGGAAGTTCAAGAGATAGTTGACTTCTTAAAATACCCTGGTCGTTATGTTGAGATAGGTGCAAAGATACCTAAAGGTGTTCTACTTGTAGGCTCTCCTGGTACAGGTAAAACACTTCTCGCAAAAGCAGTTGCAGGTGAAGCAGAAGTTCCATTTTTTTCAGTAAGTGGTTCTAGTTTTATTGAGATGTTTGTTGGTGTTGGTGCTGCTCGTGTCCGTGACTTGTTTGAACAGGCAAAAAAAGATGCTCCTAGTATAATCTTTATTGATGAGATTGATGCTATCGGTAAAAGCCGTGCAGCAGGTGCTCAGATGGGTGGAAATGACGAGAGAGAACAAACGCTAAACCAACTTCTAGCTGAGATGGATGGTTTTGGAACTGATACCCCTGTTATCATACTTGCAGCAACAAATAGACCAGAAATACTTGACGCTGCACTACTGAGACCTGGTCGTTTTGACAGACAAGTGCTTGTAGATAAACCTGATTTTGAAGGTCGTATCAAGATTCTTAATGTGCATATGAAAGATGTTAAAATGGACAAAGATGTTGATGTAGAAGAAATTGCTCGTCTTACAGCTGGTTTAGCAGGTGCTGACTTGGCAAATATTATTAATGAAGGGGCACTTTTAGCTGGTCGAAAAAGTCAAAAAACTGTTAAACAAAAAGATTTGTATGAATCAGTTGAAAGAGCTCTTGCTGGACTTGCGAAAAAATCTCGTCGAATAAATCCGAAAGAGAAAAAAATTGTTGCTTATCATGAGAGTGGTCATGCACTTTTAGCTGAAACTACTGTTGGTGCTAAAAAAGTTTCTAAAGTCTCTATCGTTCCTCGTGGTTTAGCTGCCTTAGGATATACACTAAATAAACCAGAAGAAGATAAGTTTATGATGCAACAACATGAACTCTGGGCAGAGGTAGATGTTCTCCTTGGTGGTCGTGCTGCTGAGAAAGTATTTATAGGTGAGATTTCTACTGGTGCAGGTAATGATTTAGAGCGTGCAACTGATATTATCAAATCAATGGTACAAACTTATGGAATGAGTGATATAGCAGGACTTATGGTCTTAGAAAAGTCTAGACAATCATTTTTAGGTGGTGGACAGCAAGCTACTCGTGAGTACAGTGAAAAGATGGCTGAAGAGATGGATGAGTTTATAAAATCATCTTTAAATGAGCATTATGAAAATGTAGTAGCGAGACTTGAAGAGTATGGGGATGCTATAGAATCAATGGTAGCACTTTTATACAAAAAAGAGAATATTACAGGTGAAGAGGTTAGAGATATTATTATCGGTTTTGAAAAAGAGAATAATATTGAATCTAAAGTAGAACCAGTTACTCAAAGCATAGAAGATGAGTTAAAAGTTGATGCGACTATGGTAGATAAAGATAAGAGTCATGAAAAGTAATATATTTCCAATCTCACAGATAGGTTTAAAATATATGGCATACTCTTTTGCCCTATTTACTCTTTTTGTGATTTTTGATTTTGATTTATTTGCTTTAGTATCTTTTGCATTTGTGATTTTATTTGCTTACATGTACAGAAATCCAGAAAGAGAACTAAGTGTCTTTGAGCAAAATAGTTGTTTATCACCTGTTGATGGGGAAATTATCTCTATTGATGAAATAAAAGATAAAGATTATATGTATAAAATTACAGTAGATAATTCTTACTTAAATATAGCACTTTTAAGAGCTCCTTTTGACTCAAAACTTGAGAGTGTTTCTGTTCATCATGGTGCTAGATTGTCGTTTGACTCCAATATTTCAAGTGATTTGAATGAAAATGTTGAACTACTATTTAGTAACTATAACAAGATAAAAGTCAAGATAAAACATATTTCAAAGCAAAGTATTACAAGTTTTGATATTAATATAAAAGAGTCAGATTCTATCCATCAAACGCAGAGATATGGAACTATGCCAAATGGAATTACTGAGATATATATTCCTCGTAATTTTAGATTGAACATCAATGTAGGAAACAAAATAGTTGCATCCCAAACTTTAATCGGCTATTTTATTTCAGTTCCTTAATTATATCTACCTTTGTTAATCCTTCGGATGTTGCTTCTTAAAAAGAAGCTTATCCGTGTCTATAGAAAAATCAAAATATTTAGAAATGAAGCTATCTTTATCTATATGTGCGAACTGAATAGTAGCGGCTTCATTGTTTTTAGTCTCTAGGTACAAAAGCCCAAGAGCAAAACGGCTTTCTGCAAAGTCTTTATTTTTCAGGTTTGCCAACTCTAAAAGTGCAATGGCATTACCATGATGGTCTGCTGCTGTTGAGGCTACTGCTCCAAGAAAAAGAGTAAATGGGTCACGAACCTTTAGTTCATCAATCAATGAGTTGTACATAGTATATGCTTTTTCAAAATTTTTATCAAATAGATAAACCATAGCTAAAGTGCTGATTATATCTTGAGTGTCTTTAGTTGTAGAGTCAAGTTTTTTCTCTAAGCGTTTTTGTAGAAAATATAATTTACCAGTAATAAGACTTTGCTTAATATATAGATATTTACTTATGTATGGTCCATGAAATAGATCATCAAAGTTTAGTTTTTGGATTTTAAGATAATTTAAAACTTCTGAAGCATACTTTGCACTGTCCAAATCAGAAAAATATGCATCTATATACATCATATGAGGAAGTATATCATGAGGAAGAAGTAGCGTTAATTTATTTGCTTCTTCCTTTGCTAACTTAATTTTACCAAGTTTCATGGAGATAATAATATTTAGTGTTATGTAAAGTGGTCTCTCTTTATAATCATTATCTAACCAATCAACTGCAGAGATATAGTCGTTATCAGCAATATTTAGTAAAGTCTGAAATAGATGTTTATCTTCGCTGTCATCTTCTTCGCTTAATGAATCTTTGAGCATAGATTCAAGTCTATGACTCTTTTTATTTATGAGCTGACTAGTCATGATTGCATAGATACCAGATAGGTAGTTTTTTGCATCTAAATGATAAGAGAGAAGAAAGTGCTTATAGGCATTTTCCATATCACCCATTTGTGCATAAGTTAATGCTAAATTATATTGTAAAATAGAGTGTCTAGGTTGAATCTTTACAAGTTTTTTCAACTCTCTGTTTGCTTCTCTAATATTAAAGGATAGTGCTTGTTTTATCGCTTTTGTTATGCCATAATTGACACTAGAAGTGGAAGCACTTTTTGAGAGATAAGCTTTTGCAGATTTGACATTGTCTATGTAAATATTTGCATTTCCTTTACGAATATAACTTATAGTTTGTTTTGCATTAAAAATCTTATATGGAGAAAAATAAAATATTTTTTGATAATTTACAAATTTACTATTTTGAATTTCATCTCTATAAATTTTTTGAGCTTTTTTTGGGTCAAATAAAGATTTTTTAAGAGTAACTTTAATAGGATAAGGTTTATATACTTTTTTTGGAAACATATCTGAAATGTTTTTTATCTCTTTTGTTGCATCAGAAATCCTGCCTGCTTTAAGGTAAATGAGTCCTAATGCTAACTGAGATTTAACAGGTTGAATATTTTTTAGTATGCTATCTTTTAGGTGAGAAGTTGCTAGAGTAAAATCACCCACTCTTGCATAAAGTAAAGCTATACTAAAATCATCATCATCCTCCAAATGTGCTTCCATAGCGTCTATCGCTGCGTAATCATTTCCAAAGAGTGCATTTACTTTTGCTTTTAAGTCTTTTTGAACTAGAGGATACTCTTTTGAAGTTGGATTTTTTAAAGCACTTAGAGTTTCTAAATAATTTTGCTTATAATAATTTATCAGTGCATAATAGTATGAGTATAGTGGAGAGTTCACCTCATTCGGCAAATATGCGTAAGCTAAGTCAATATAGTATTTAAAGTTATCTTTTTCTTTTAAATGTATGGAACATACTGCAGCATTTATTGCACTTACGCATCTTTTTTCATTATTTTGTATCGCTTTAGAAAAACTACTTTGTGCTAATTTATATTGTTTATCTTTAAGTTGGGCAACACCTAAGTTATAAAGAGATATTACTTCACTATATTGAGCAATCTGTTCATAAAGTGAAAGTGCCTCTTTTTTTGAGCCATTTGAGTAGAGATAGTTTGCTTTAACAATCATATTTTCCAATTTGCTAGGCGAAACTTTTTCAACTCTCTTCTCTTGTAACTTATTATCTATCATCTCAAAAGATTTATCAGGAGCTTTTTTATTTGATTTTATAACTAGTAGTATAGCAATAACTATAATAATGACAAGAATAATTGCGATACCACCAAAGATAATGATTTTTTTCTTTTTTTTATCATCATCAATAATCTCTTCTTCTACAGCTTCTTCATGAGTATTAGCTGCCGCGGCATCACCATCATCAATGATTATTATCTCTTCTTCCAACGACTCTGCCATTACTCACCCTATATTTATATATAATATAGTACAATTAAAGCAATAAAAGTACCATTAAGAAAAAGAACATGAAAAAAAGAATTTTTGTAACAGCGACAAATACAGATATTGGGAAGACATATACGACTTTACTCCTTTTAAAAGAGTTTGCTTCTCGTGGATTAAGAGTTGGAGCAATTAAACTTATAGAGACTGGAGTTGTGGACATTGCAGTAGATGCAGAGTTGTTATTAGACTCTTTAAAAGAGTTAAATCCTGTATTTGTTGATATGAAGAGAGAAGATATTGTACCTATCACATACACAAAAGCAGCCGCACCATATATAGCATCGCAAAGAAAAGCACTTGATTTACTAAAGTTACACTCAGCTATTGAAAAGCTAGAGAAATTATGCGATGTATTGATTATAGAGGGTGCTGGAGGTCTTCTTGTTCCTATAGATGATAAATACATGATGATAGATATGATAAAAGAGTTTGAAGCTTCAGCACTTTTAGTATCACACTGTTCTCTTGGCTGTATCAATGATACTCTTTTGAGTGAATATATTTTAAAAGAGAAAAATATTGAGTTTTTTACTGTGTTTAATTGTAAGGATAGTGACAGTGATTTTGAAGATGTTTCAGAGCCATATTTCACTCAAACAAGAGAAAAAGTCTTTAAAACAAGTTCTGATATTGACACTATCTGTGATGTTTTGTATAATTCATAAAAAAAGAGAGTAAATGCAACATTTAATCCGTACAGATGATTTTACCATAGAAGAGATAGAGACTATTTTAGCATCTGCTAAAAGTTATAGTGATGGTAGGCATGATGAAGTGCTAAAAAACAGGATAATCATAACTCTCTTTTTTGAAAACTCTACAAGAACAAAAAGTTCATTTGAGATAGCGGCTAAAAGATTGGGTGCTGATATGGTTCATCTTGATGTGGCAAAGAGTTCAACAAAAAAAGGTGAAACTCTTGTAGATACTGCGATGAATCTTGATGCTATGGGACCTCATGCAATTATAGTTCGCCATCAAAATGCAGGTGTACCAAAAATATTATCAAACCATACAAATGCTGTTATACTAAATGCAGGGGATGGCGCTCATGCTCACCCAACACAAGCACTTCTTGATTTATATACTTTAAAAGAACATTTCAAAGATGTAAGTGGTAAAAAAATTGCTATCGTTGGAGATATAAAGAACTCAAGAGTTGCTAACTCCAACATAGAACTTTTGTCTCGTTTTGGTATGGAAGTGATTTTAGTAGCACCTCCTCAGTTTTTACCAAAAACTCAGCTAAGAACTACAAACTATTTAGAAGAGATTATCGACGAAGTAGATGCTATCATGAGCCTTAGAACACAAACAGAGAGACACTCTTCACAAAATTATGCTTCACTTAAAGATTATGCAAGTGATTTTTGTATCACTGAAGAGCTTTTAGGAGATAGAGATATTATTTTGCTTCACCCAGGACCAGTTCATAGAAACATTGATATATCAGATGCTCTTTTGGCAGATAAAAGATGTAAAGTGCTAAATCAAGTTAGTAATGGCGTAAATATTCGTATGGCTATTTTAAAAAAATTATTAACTTAAATGAGTAATTTTGATGATCTAAATCTACTTGGTTCACAGAGAAAACCTTTTTTATTTATTAGTGATTTTAAGGCACAAAGGGTAGAACTCTTTGAGTTGAAAGATTTAACTCATGAAGATATTGAGTTTTCTATAAATCATAACTATACTTACAAAAAACATCCTCATTTTTTAAATACTACTCCTTTATCACTTGAGAGTTACACTAAAAAGTTTAATGCAGTTATAGATAATATTAAGGCAGGTAGGACATATTTACTTAACCTTACTCAAGAGACAAAAATCCAAACTCTACTTGAATTAAAAGAGATTTACTCTCTAGCAAACGCAACTTATAAATTGCGTTTTAAAGATAAGTTTGTGTGTTTTTCACCTGAGAAATTTGTACAGATAGAAGATAATAAAATCCATACATTTCCTATGAAAGGAACTATTGACTCTTCGATAATTAATGCAAAAGAGAAGATACTTGAAGATAAAAAAGAGATGGCAGAACATATCATGGTTGTTGATTTACTGCGAAATGATTTATCTATTATCTCAAAAGATGTAAAAGTTGAAAAATTTCGATATATAACAGAGATAGAAGCAGGTGATAAAAAACTTTTGCAGGTGAGTTCGCATATTAGTGGTACTATAAAAAGTGATTGGCATGCTAATATAGGAACTATTTTAAAATCACTTCTCCCAGCAGGAAGTATTAGTGGCACTCCAAAGAGAAGTACACTTGAAATTATTGATGATGTAGAAGAGTATGATAGAGGCTTTTTTAGTGGTGTTTTTGGGTTTTATGATGGAAAAAAACTAGATAGTGGCGTCATGATAAGATTTATAGAGAAAAAAGATGGCGAGTACATATATAAAAGTGGTGGAGGTATTACCTTAGATAGCAGTGCTAAAGCTGAATATAATGAACTCTTAGATAAGATTTATTTGCCATAATGATAAAATATTTATTGTATCTGTTTTTTTTACCTCTTGTAAACTTCATGCTATTACAACTTTTTGTTTCTTCTTTTTATCTTCTCTATTTTATTTTGATATTTGCTATCTCTTTTTTTATCTATAAAAATCCAAAATATTTGAACAATAAAAAACTCTATGTTTACATTTTATATTGGGCATTTCTTTATGAATTGTTATCATATTTAAAAGATTTTTTGTATGATATTTATATTGATTATGATTTCACATTTGTACTATCCTATATGCCTTTGTTTGTAGTATTTGCATTATCTTCTATTCATATATTAATATTATTTTTACTTGGATATAATAAGCAAATATAAATATTTAGGAGTGGCTTATGTACATCAAAGAGTTAAAATTTTCATTGTGGGCAGACTTTATAGAGAGAGATTATCTTGATAATGAGTTTAAAGAGTTGATAAAAAAAGGCTTGGTAAATGGTGCGACATCAAACCCAGCTATATTTAAAAATGCGATTTTAAACTCTTCTGCATATAAAACGCAACTAGAATCTTTATCAGGATTAAGTGCAAAAGAGAAGTATGAGTCTGTTGCTATATATGATATACAAAAAGCAGCTGATATTTTAAGAGAGCTGTATGACAAGGGCGATGATGGCTTTGTTAGTATAGAAGTTGACCCTTACCTTTGTGATGATGCAAAGGCTACTATAAGTGAAGGAAAAAGGCTTTTTGCCCAGATAGATAGACCAAATGTCATGATAAAAGTTCCTGCTACTTCATCTGGTTATGAAGCTATGGAAGAACTAACAGCAGTAGGCATCCCCGTAAATGCAACTCTTATATTTAAAAAAGAACAGGCTATCTCTTGTGCTAATGCTTTTGCTAGTGGTATAGCTAAACATGGTAGTGTTGTAGATACAGTTATAAGTATATTTGTTAGTAGAGTTGATAGAGCTATAGATGCAACTTTGGCTCAAAAAGGTGTTGAGGTTGCTCTTAGTGGCATCTATAATACAGCTGATATATATGCTCAGATAGAGAGTATGAAAGTAGATGGATGTCGCGCTCTTTTTGCTAGTACGGGTGTTAAAGATGATTCACTTCCTGCATATTATTATATCGAAAAACTAGTGGCTTACAATAGTGTAAATACAGCACCAATCGATACGATAAAAGCATATCATGACAATGGAAGTAAAACAGTATTACTTCCAATCTCACAAGATATTATAAATACTCATTTTATGAAAATAAAAGAAGCAGGTATAAACCTAGATGAAGTTTTAGATGGACAAATAAAAGATGGTTTAGATGCTTTTAAAGATGCCTTTAAAGATATATTGGAAGCCTTATGAATAATGAACTAGATGTAAGCAAGTTAAGCTTTGAACAGCTAAAAAAAGTTAGAGAACATCTTAAAAAACTTATAGACAATGGTGGTAGTGACCTTCATATAAAAGCAAATGCTGTTATAAGAGCGCGTATTAATGGTGATATTTTACAGTTTTCAGGTGGAATATTTTCATCAGAAGATGCTACTACTTTTGCTAAAGAGATATTAAAAGGAAGATACTCCGAGTTTGTTGAAAAAAAAGAACTTGACTTTGTATATCCATTTGATGAGAAAAATCGTTTTCGTGTGAATATATTTTTTCAAATGGATGGAGTTTCAGCAGTTTTTCGTGTTATCCCTGTGAAAATTCCAACATTTCAAGAGTTACAATTACCAGATGTTTTACAAAATTTTACTCAAAAAGAGAGAGGCTTGGTTCTTGTAACGGGAGTAACAGGAAGTGGAAAATCTACAACTTTAGCCGCACTTATACATGAGATAAATATTACTAAAAAGAAACATATTATTACTATTGAAGACCCGATTGAGTTTGTTCATAAAGATAGAGGATGTATCGTAAATCAGCGTTCAGTTGGTCAAGATACTATGTCGTTTGGTACTGCTCTTCGTGCTGCTCTTCGTGAAGACCCAGATATTATTTTAGTTGGGGAAATGCGTGATAGAGAGACAATAGATTTAGCACTTCATGCTGCCGATACTGGTCACTTAGTGTTCTCAACCCTTCATACAATTGATGCAAAAGAGACTATTAACCGTATTATTGCCCAGTATCCAACAGAGGAGCAAAACAGAGTAAGGCTTAGTTTGTCTGGTGTTATCCAAGGTATTATATCTCAGCGTTTGGTACAAACAAAAGACAAAGGTCGTAGAGCTGCTATGGAAATTTTAGTTCGTACTCCAACGATTGAAAAACTAATCATGGAAAATCGCGATTATGAGATTAAAGATGCTATTGAAAGTGGAAAAGAGCATTACAAATCTCAAAGTTTTGACCAATCTATTTTAGAATTATACAACGCTGGTGTCATTACAAAAGAACAAGCTTTTGAAAATGCGACTAGCCCAGCTGATTTGGAACTTAAAATAAATGGTCTAACAAGTGGTTCAGCAGCAGATATTCAACCAGGTGCTAGTAAAGAGAATTCTGAAGCTATCAAAGATGATGATATATTTGACTTAAAGTAAAGTTTAAATCTTAAATGGGTATAATTCCACTCATTTTTAAAACATAAGGAATTAACATGTTAGAAGGTATAGTTAGAGAGAGTATTGGCAAAAAGGGCACAAATGCACTTCGCCGTGATGGTTATCTAATTGCGAACATTTATGGAAAAGGGCTTGAAAATATCAATGCAGCTTTTAAAATGAATGAGTACATCCGTACAGTTCGTAATAAAGAGACTATAGCATTCCCAGTAAAAGTTGGTGCTAACGAGATGAGCGTAGTAGTTCAATCTTATGAGTCACAAGCAGTAACTGGTAATCTTTTACATGTTGACTTAATGGTAGCACAACCAGGTGTTGTAACTACTTTTAATGTTCCTGTAGTAGCAAAAGGTGAAGCAATAGGTCTTAAAAATAAAGGTCTTGTTCATATGGCTAAAACTCGTTTAACAGTTAAATGTACACCTGAGAATCTTCCAAATAGCATCGAAATCGATGTAACTGCTATGGATGTAGGTGATTCTAAACTTGTTCGTGATTTAGAAGAGATACCTAATGTTACTGTTGTAGATGCTCCTCGTGTAGCACTTATCAGTATTATTAAAGCTAAATAAGTAGTATAAAATGCTCATAGTCGGACTAGGTAATCCTGGCTCCGAGTATGCCTTAACACGCCATAATATAGGTTTTATGGTTGTTGATGCACTTGTTAAAAGACAAAATGCACAAGAACTATCCTCCTCATCTTTTGAAGGTGAACTCTTTAAATTTCAAAATCATTTTTTATTAAAACCACTTACTTTTATGAATTTATCTGGTAACTCTATTGTTAAGGTAAAAAACTTTTATAAAGTTGAAGATGTTGTTGTGATACATGATGATTTAGATTTGCCATTTGGGACACTTCGTTTTAAACATGGTGGAGGACACGGTGGACATAATGGTCTCAAATCGACAGATGAAAAAATTTCAAAAAAGTATGCAAGAGTAAGAATGGGGATAGGAAAACCTGAACACAGAGGAGAGATTACTTCTTTCGTTTTAGGCTCGTTTACTAAAGAAGAACAGTCTCACTTAACAACATGGATAGATACTACATGCGAAGCAATAGAATTTTTACTAAAAAATTCACTTGATGATACAAGTTCACTCTATACTATTAAAAAATTTAAGTTAAAATAAATATATGTTTATCCAAGAAGGAATAATATGCTAGTTTTTAAATATATATCGATGCATTATATTAAATATTTCTTGATAATTTTAACAGCTTTAGAGATGTTTTTAGTCGGATTTGACTATATGCAATACTCTGATCAGCTGACAAAATCAGCAAACTTACTTCTTATTTATCTCGTTTATAAATCTTTTTATGGCATAGATATGCTACTGCTTTTATCTTTGATATTTGCAATGATTTCTACAAAAATTATGCTTATTCGTTCAAACGCCTTAGTCTCTTTTTACTCACTTGGCTACACAAGAGTAGATATATTGCGTCCATTTGTCGTTGTTTCTACTGCTTTTACAATCTTATATATTAGTTTACACTCGTTTTCAAGTTTTTCAAGAGCAAATGAATTTTCAGACAATATCCGTAGTTATTCTCAATATTTAAGTGCTTCAAGAGATCTGTTTTTTACATATAAAGGTAAATATATATATTTTGCCAAGATGATACCTTTACAAGAAAAGGCTGAGGGTATCAGAGTTTTTAGTGTTGAAAACGATTCATTAAAAGAAGTCTTAATTGCAAAAGAAGCAAACTATAGAAATGGATTTTGGAACATAAAAGATGCAGATATTATCATTAAACCTAAAACGATAGATTTTAGCTCTTTAGGCATAAGAGTGGATGAGAAACATAACCTTAATATTCTTGAAGGCTTTAGACCAAAAATACTTGACCAAGTTTATGAGGGGAAAGTAAACTATACTATTAAAAATGCTATAGATGCAGTAGTTCTTTTAAAAGATCAAGATATTGATACTAGAAGCATTAAAGCTGCTCTTTATAAGATATTTATTTATCCATTCTTTGTTCCTTCCTTGATTGTTATCATGTTTTTCTTTGTTCCCATAAGTGCAAGATTTTTAAATGTTTCTATCTTTAGTTTCTTAGCGATACTTGGAACACTAATGGTATGGGGGGTTTTATTTATGTTAGTTGAACTCTCTGTTAACAAGACTATTCCTTCTGAAGTTGGAATTGTTTTACCTACTGTAGTGCTATTTCTCATCGCATTTAGACAGTATATGCACTACAAGCCATCTGCCCCATAATACAAACATAAGCACTTTTTAGATAAAATATTATAAAAATACTTTGGAAATTTTTATGATAGATTTTAGAGCTTTAGCAGATAAATACAAAACACCCTTATATATTTATGATTTAGATTATATGAATGAACAGTTTAACAAACTTAAAGAGGCATTTAAGGGTAGAAAATCAATAGTAGCTTACGCAGTAAAAGCAAATTCAAATCTTAGTGTAGTTCAACACTTTGCAAAGATGGGTAGTGGAGCTGATTGTGTTTCTATCGGTGAAGTGCGTCGTGCTTTTAAGGCTGGAATACCTGCATATAAGATTATTTTTTCTGGTGTAGGAAAAACGGATGATGAGATTCGTGAAGCGATAGAGAAAGATATTTTATATATAAATGTTGAGAGTGATGCAGAATTGGGTCGTGTTGAAATGATAGCAAAAGAACTAAAAAAAGTATCTCGTATAAGCATTAGAGTAAATCCAAACATCGACCCTAAAACACACCCTTATATCTCAACAGGTCTTCATGATAATAAATTTGGAGTTGATTTAAACACGGCAAAACGAATGTATATCACTGCAAATAATTCTCAACATTTAGACCCTGTAGGAATTCATTTTCATATCGGTTCACAACTTACAGAACTTACACCTATCCGTGAGTCTGCTGAGATTGTTGCTGATTTGGTTCGTTCACTTAGCACCATTAAGATTGATTTAAAATTCTTTGATATTGGTGGTGGACTTGGTATCAAGTATGATGATGAAACTCTTATAGAACCTTATGAATATGCTCAGGCAATTCTTGGAACTCTTACAGCTTTGGATTTGACTATTCTTTGTGAACCGGGGAGATTTTTAACAGCAAATGCAGGTTATTTTGTAAGTAAAGTTCTTTATGAAAAACAAAATGGCGATAAAAAGTTTGTAGTTGTAGATGGTGCTATGAATGACTTGCTACGCCCTTCACTCTATAAAGCATATCATAAGATAGATGTTATAACTAAAAACGATGGAGAAAAAAGAGCTGTTGATATAGTAGGTCCAGTTTGCGAAAGTGGTGATTTTTTTGCAAAAGATTATATGCTACCAGAACTATCACACAATGATTTAGTTGTCATAAATAGTGCTGGTGCTTATGGCTTTGGTATGGGAAGTAACTATAATACTCGTGGAAGAAGTGCAGAAGTAGCTGTGCAAAATGGCGAGGATAGACTTATTCGCAGACGCGAAACTTTTGATGATTTGATTGCATTGGAAGAAGATTATTTAGACTAGGATGTAGGTTTGTATTTTCTTGATATTCAAGGTACTTTGATTAGCGATTTTGATAAAAGCCCTATAAGAGGGAGTATCGAATTTGTAGATATGCTAAATGAGACAAATACACCATATATGCTTTTGACAAATAACACAAAAAAAGTATCTTTTGAATTTTTTACTTATCTTAAACGCATAGGTTTTGCTATCAGCTTTGAGAAATATTTAGACCCTTTTATGCTTTTGCAAAGTCATGCAGAAAAAGAGTCAGTTGCAGCTTATGGTTCTCTTGAGTTTTTAAATACTTTAGTAAGTCTTGGGTATGTTTTAGACTATACAAATCCAAAAACAGTTTTGATTGGGACAAAAGAAGATTTTACTTCGGATGAGTATGCTCAGATGATAGACTTTTTACTCTCAGGTGCTTCTTTAGTAGGAATGCATGAGACATCTATCTATGCAAAAAACTCTAAACGATACCCTGGTGTTGGTGCGATTTTAAAACTTTTAAAGTATGCGACATCGGTAGAGTATAAGGTAGTTGGAAAACCAAGTGAGACTTTTTACAATGAAGCCTTAAAACATTTACGAAAACAAGCTCCGTTAGTAGATTTTCATGATATAACGATTGTTAGTGATGATGTTAAGGGTGATTTGGGTGGAGCAAAAGAGCTGGGCATGAAGACTATATTTGTTACGAGTGGAAAGTATAAAAATGCTCAAGAGATAGTCCCATTTTTGGATGATAGATTGAAACCAGATTTGATTTATAGTGATATGCAAGAGATAATGGAGAGTTTATGAAAACATTACAAGAGTGTAGAGAATTGATAGACAGTATTGACAATGAAATCTTAGAACTTCTTAACAAAAGAATGAAAGTTGTTGAGCGTGTTGGCGAGATTAAGAGTGATACACAGACTGCTATTTATAGACCTGAGAGAGAAAAAGAGATTATAGATAGACTTACTTCAATCAACAAAGAGAGTAATGGAATACTAAACAGAGGAGCTATTGAAGCGATTTATTTAGAAATATTTGCAGTATCTCGTAACCTTGAACTCCCTGAGAGAATTGCATATTTAGGGCCAGAGGGAAGTTTTACCCACCAAGCTGCTGAGAGTCGTTTTGGAGGTATGAGCGAGTATCTTTCCTTAAACTCAATCCACGCTGTTTTTAAAACGCTAGAGTCAAAAAGAGCAAAATTTGGAGTTGTGCCTATCGAAAATTCTCGTGATGGCATAGTTGGAGAGACACTTGATTATCTTGCTAAGAGTTCAGTTAAAATTGTTGCTGAACTCTATATGCCTATTCATATGTCTTTTGTGACAAAAGCAGACAGACTAGAAGATATAACAAAAATATACTCAAAAGATAAAGGCTTTGGGCAGTGTAGAGAGTTTTTACTAGAACATGGTTTCATGAACATAGAACAAATCCCAGTAGAATCAACTGCAACAGCAGCCATTTTAGCAGCAAAAGAGCCAAACTCTGCCGCTATATGCTCACATATCGCAGCAAAACTTTATGGTGTTCCTACGCTCTTTGAAAATGTAGAAGATGCAGTGGATAATACTACTCGTTTTGTTATTTTAAGTGACTTTAAAAATGGGATTAGTTTAGAAGATAAAACATCTATATTGGTTCGTTTAAAAGATGGTGCAGAGGCTGGTTCATTAGTTAGATTTTTAGAAGATTTTAATGATAAAAAGATAAATCTCTCAAAAATAGAGTCTCGTCCATCAAAAGATAAAAGTGGTTTTGGTTACTGGTTTTTTATAGATTTTTATGGTCATATTGATGAAGAAGAGATACAAAAAGCGATAAAAAAACATGCAGATGAAGTAACATGGCTTGGAAGTTATGTAAAGGGTGAAAATTGAATTTTAATGAAAAATTAGAAAGTATTAAAACTTATGAGGCTGGTAAACCTATAGAACTTGTTGTTAGAGAGTTTGGTATAGAGCCTAAAGATATTGTAAAACTTGCATCAAATGAAAATCCTTATGGCTGCTCTCCTAAAGTGCAAGATGCTGTTGCAAAGATAGTAAGTAACATGTCTTTATATCCTGATGATAGTATGTTAAGTCTAAAAAATGCACTTAGTGAACAGTTTTTTGTTGAGGATGAAAATATAATTATTGGTAGTGGAAGTGATCAGGTTATAGAGTTTATAATGCATGCAAAAACTAACTTTAACTCAAAGATACTTATAAATAGTGTAACCTTTGCGATGTATGAGATCTATGCAAAACATACAGGGGCAGAGGTTATCAGAACTGCTTCGCAAGAGCATGATTTAGATGAATTTTATGAGCTTTATAAGAGTGAAAAACCAGAAGTTATATTTTTATGCACACCCAACAATCCTACTGGGGATGCTATAGATTCTAAAGATATATTTGCATTTTTACAAAAGATTGATAATGATACTTTAGTAGTTATAGATGGTGCTTACATGGAGTATGCAACTTATAAAGATAAATCAAAAAGTATAGCTCCAAAAGATTTGATAAGCAAGTTTGAAAATGTTATATATCTTGGTACTTTTTCAAAAGCATTTGGTTTAGGTGGCATGAGAGTTGGATATGGTATCTCTAATGCTAAAATCATTAAAGAGTTATATAAGTTGAGACCACCTTTTAATATCACAACTCTTTCGCTTGAAGCAGCAACTATAGCTCTAAAAGATAAAAAATATGTTAATAGATGTATCAAACTTAATTTTGATGAGATGAAACGTTATGAAGAGTATGCAAAAGAAAAAAAAATAGACATAATAAACAGTTATACAAATTTTGTTACATTAACTCTTAAAAACAGGCAAAACTCTAAAGATATATCAAACTCTTTGTTAAAAAAAGGGATGATAGTAAGAGATTTGAGTGGATATGGGATGAATGCTGTTCGTGTAACAGTTGGAACAAAAGAGCAAAATAGTCGTTTTTTTGAACTTTTTAGTGAATTGATATAAAAAGAAGATAAATAATGGATTTTAAAGTACTTTTTTCACAGTTGGTTGTTTTATACGAGAAACTAACTATGCAGCAAAAAATTATTATTTCAGCTGCTATTGTGGGGATTGTAACTTTTCTTATCTTTTTAGTTGTCTATAGCTCCAATAAAAATCCTGCAAATGGATATGAGGTGCTTTTTAACTCTTTGAGTTCAGAAGATGCTGCAAAAGTTGTTGCACAACTTGATAAAGAGAATATTAAGTATAAGTTAGAAGCAAATAATGTCATCAAAGTTCCTAAAAGTGTTGTTTACAAAGAGAGAATTTCTATAGCAGCTTTGGGTATTCCAAAAAATAGTGGTGTTGGCTTTGAACTTTTTGATAAGCAAGAATTTGGATCAACAAATTTTGACCAAAAGATAAAATATCTTCGTTCA
>JALTUB010000055.1 GCA_027047745.1 Sulfurimonas sp. | reverse complement strand
AAACAGCAGCAAAAGAGATAGTAGTTTGGGAGAAAACTTTCAAGCCAAATTTGGAAAATAAAAAGATATATGACAATATAAAACAAAATTGGCAAAAGATATATAAAAAAGAGTTAAAGCTGGTGGACGAAAGTTTGACCAAATCGATGTGGAAAGCACCCGGAATAGAAAATAAAGAGACTGTTATATAACCAAAAAGACCCTTCTGTTTTTTGTGAATCAAAAATAAATAAATGTGCTTAGGTGATAGAGATAGCATAAAGTACTATCACTATCACCAGACCCCATAAGCTTTTTTAGCTGTAAGTGCATTCAATCTTAAAAAGTGGATGAGAATCTACTTTTTTGCACTTTTTTCTATGGATCTTATTTTATTACAAGAAGTAGCCATACAACTACAAGAACAATATAAGCTATTAATAAATATTCTATTGATAAACAAGAGATAGTGTTGTTAGTAAGTCAATATAATTGTGAATTGAAATGAGAAAAATGGATTTTTCAGGGGTAACTATATAATCTTCATACAATCTCCATAAACTATTGTTACCATTATATTATGTCAGGAATCTAGGTAATAGCAAAATATCGCTATTAGTTAAAAGAAAGGAAAAAAATGAAACGAAGAGATTTTATAAGAACCTCTATTGTAGCTTCGGCCGCAATTTTAGGCTCAACTGAATTGTTGGCTGGTCAAACTCATCAACCAAACGATAAACGGAAAGTATCCAATGTTACTTTTCCAGAAAAAAGACCATTAATAACTTATTCGGATAGACCGCCACTTTTAGAGTCACCAAGGAATATATTTACAAGAGGGATTACTGAGAATGATCAATTTTTTGTTAGATGGCATCTTCCGGATATTCCGACTTTTATAAATCTGGATACTTTTAAGATTAAAATAAATGGACTTGTAGAAAAAGATTTAGAAATTTCATTAGATGAATTAAAAAATGATTTTGAGCAGGTCGAAGTTGTGGCAGTCGTTCAATGCGGAGGAAATAGTCGTTCTGCATTTACGCCGATTCCCGGAGGTATTCAATGGGGAAGCGGCGCTATGGGATGTGCAAAATGGAAAGGTGTAAGATTACGTGACTTGCTTGATAAAGCTGGGCTAAAAAAAGATTCACATTGGATAGGTTTTAACGGTTTAGAAAAACCCGCTTACTATAAAACACCACATTTTATAAGAGAATTGGCAATTAGTGAATTAGACGAAGATGTAATTGTTGCATATGAAATGAACGGTGAACGTTTACCATATTTAAATGGATATCCAGTTCGTTTGATACTTCCAGGTTCTTACTCTGATAGCTGGGTAAAAATGTTAAGTAACATTACCGTAACAGATAAATATAAATCTTTTTTCTATATGGACAAAGCATATCGCATCCCTGATAATGATTGTGAATGTGAAACGCCGGAGCATCATTTTAAACCAACGAAACCTGTTATGAAAATGAACGTAAAATCAATTATTGGGTATCCTGAGAACGGTATGAAGCTTTATCGTAACTCAGAAGTTGTTGTTCGTGGTGTTGCATTTGATAATGGAACTGGAATAAAAGAGGTATATGTTTCTACTGATGCCGGTAAAACATGGGAAAAAGCATTTTTGAAGCAGGAAAATGGTCGTTATTCATATACTGAATTTAGATTTTATTATAATCCGACAAAACGTGGTAAAGTGACTTTTATGGCAAAAGCGATAGATATGCTAGGCGAAGAACAACCCTTTGCAAAAGATATTGGATGGAATCATGGCGGTTATAAATACAATGGTATTGATGAAGTTACAGTAGAAGTGGTTTAAGGAGAGAAAATGAAAAAATTATTATTAATAGCTATATTATTCGTTGTTCCGTTATTTGCACAAGCTAAAATTGATATGGAAGTTCCATATATACCTTATAAAATTAAGATGGGCAAAGGGTCTGATGTGGTTCAAGCAAACTGTTTAATGTGTCATTCTTTTGGTTATATTTTAAATCAAGGACATCAATCACATGAATTCTGGCATAAAAAAATTAAAAAAATGATAACTGTTTTTAAAGCTCCTATTTCTGAAAAAGATGCGAAAGTGATCAATAATTATTTATTTAAATATTATGGTAATGGTAAAATGAACTAATCAAAGTAACTGCAAACCATCTTTGGAATAAATAGGAATAAATAGGGTCTGGTGATAGTGATTTGGCTATTACTATCACCAGACCCCTGAAGCCTCCTAAAAACAGCAGCAAAAGAGATAGTGGTTTGGGAGAAAACTTTCAAGCCAAATTTGGAAAATAAAAAGATATATGACAATATAAAACAAAATTGGCAAAAGATATATAAAAAAGAGTTAAAGCTGGTGGATGAAGGTTTGAGCAAATTGATGTGGAAAGCACCCGGAATAGAAAATAAAGAGACTGTTATATAACCAAAAAGACCCTTCTGTTTTTTGTGAATCAAAAATAAATAAATGTGCTTAGGTGATAGAGATAGCATAAAGTACTATCACTATCACCAGACCCTTATGCTCTTACTAATTCATACTTAGAATATTTAGCAATTATGAGATAAAATATCAGTATAGAGAAGGA
>JALTUB010000054.1 GCA_027047745.1 Sulfurimonas sp. | reverse complement strand
CCCAGAAGCTAAGCCGCTCATCGCTGATAATACTGCATCTTTCAGGTGTGGAAATGTAGGTCGTTGCCTAGTTTGTCTTTTTAACTTCTTTTTTAACCTTTTTTTAATCAATTTTATTATTTTTTATCAAATTATTTTTATATTTTTGTTTGGCTTTTATGGTATTTTTGTGATTTTATTTGAATTTACAAATAAAGTTGATATTTTAGTTTTTTTTGTTGTTTATATTTATAGAAGTAGTAGTGTGCCACAATAGATGTAGCACAAAAGTAGAGATTATATCATTTTAGCTTCGCGTTTACCCTCTTTTATTTCACCTATTAAGTAACCATCAGTTTTTGAAAGTACAGTCTCAACATTTTTATCTTCAACAACAAGTATCATTCCTACACCCATATTAAATGCTCTAAACATTTCATTACGATCTATATGCTTTGACATAAGTTCAAAGATAGGTAGAACTTGTATGCTCTCTTTTCTTACTTCAGCCATTAGATTTTCAGGAAGAACACGAGGAAGATTCTCAATTATCCCTCCACCTGTTATATGTGCCATTGCAACAATCTCATTTTTAAGAGCTTTAAAAGTTTTTACATAAATATTTGTTGGCTCTAGTAAAGTTTCAATCAGTGGTTTACCATTGAAATCATCTTCAAATTTCATGTTCATAGTTTCAAATAATACTTTTCTTGCAAGTGAAAAACCATTTGAATGAAGTCCTGAACTTGGAAGTGCTATAAGTTTGTGTCCTGCTTTTACAAGTGAAACTCTATCCATCTCAGATTTTTCAGCAACACCAACAGCAAAACCAGCTAAGTCATAATCATTTTCAGAGTACATTCCTGGCATCTCAGCAGTCTCTCCACCAATCAGCGCGCACTCACTTCTTTTACAACCCTCAGCAATACCAGCTACAACATTAGTTGCATCCTTTACATCAAGTTTGCCAGTAGCATAATAATCTAAGAAAAAAGATGGAGTTCCAAAGTTACATAAAAGGTCATTTACACACATAGCAACTAGGTCAATCCCTACAGTGTTGTGAATACCACTATCAATAGCGAGTTTAAGTTTTGTACCGACACCATCAGTGGCAGCAAGCATAACAGGTTCTTTGAACCCAGTTGGAAGCTCAAATGCACCAGCAAAAGAGCCTATTCCACCCATAACACCAGGGATTTTAGTTGATTTAACAAGTGGTTTGATGTTTTCAACAAAACTATTACCAGCATCTATGTCGACACCAGCATCTTTATAAGAAATTTGACTCATATTTAAAGCTCCAGATTTGTATTTTGAGGTAAATCACATTTTTTAGTGATGATGCACATTGGACAAAAATTTGCTATTCCAGCAATCAAAGGTAAAACACCTAAATAAAACCATGCGATTCCTGTAAAAAATCCAACAGCTATTAAAATAAGTCCTACAACTATTCTTATTGGCCTACAAATTTTTCTAATTTTGTTTACATCCATCTTGTTACCTTTATGTTTATATAAATATAACGCAATTATATCTATATTAAGTAAAATTAATCCAAAAGTGGATAGAATCGCATTAATAAATAAGGAATACTTAAAATGAAAGATTTTATCTATAATGAGATGATGGTGCATACGGCACTTTGTACAAATAAGAATCCAGAGAATGTTTTGATAATTAGCGATGATGCGTCTGCTTTAATATCTGAAGTCCAAAAACATGAGAATATTTCTTGCGATGTTATATCTGCAAATATAAATATTCTTCGTGATGCAAAAGACGAGGAGTACGATGTTGTTATTTCTGAACTTGAGTCAGATGCAGCTGTTTTAGCACACTATAATCGTGTGTTAAAAGAAGATGGACTTTTAGTAACTACACATGAGCCTTTAGACAATGTAGAGTCAAACAAGGCTATGATGCAGGTTCTTGGAAAATACACAAAGATAATCATGCCATTTAATATTGGTAATGGACAAACAGCACTTCTTGCATCTAAAGAGTATCACCCAACTGCTGATATTATCTTGCACCGTGCAGATATGCTTGATGGCTTAGAATATTATAATTGTGATGTTCATCCAGCAGCATTTGCAACGGGTAATAATGTTCGTAAAGCATATCTAGGTATTATAAAAAACTAATGGCTTATAAATATGCTATAGCTTTAACTGGTAGTATCGCTACTGGTAAGAGTACAGTAGCATCTTTACTCTCTTTAAATGGAATGCGTGTCATAGATGCTGATACTATCTCTCATGAGATACTTGATAATTCTGTTGAGTGGGTAAGAGAGACTTTTGGTGAAGAGTATATACGCTTATCAAAGGTTGATAGAGCTAAACTTGGTGAATTTATTTTTTCAAATGTAGAGGCTAAAAAAACTTTAGAAGATTTTTTGCATCCAAAGATAAGAGATGAAATCGTTAAACGAAGTGAGAAACAAGATAGGTTGAAATTTCCTTATCTTATAGATATTCCTCTCTTCTTTGAAAACAGTAATTATAACATCAAAGATAGTGTTGTTGTCTATACTCCTACAAATATACAGCTAGAAAGATTTATGAAACGAAATGGATATACAAGAGAAGAATCTTTAAAAAGAATTGCAACTCAGTTCCCTATTGAAGATAAAAAAGAGAAAGCAACTTGGGTTATTGATAACTCAAAAGACCTAAAACATCTACAAAATGAGTGTGAAAAATTTGTAGATATAATCAAGGAGAAATATTTATGAATATCTCAAAATATAGTGCTAACGGTAATGATTTTGTTATATTTCACGCAGATGTAAAAGAGGATAGGGCAGAACTTGCAAAAACTCTTTGTCATCGTCAAAACGGGATTGGTGCTGATGGTTTGATTGTAATTCTGCCTCATGAAGAGTATGATTTTGAATGGCAGTTTTACAATGCAGATGGTAGTCATGCCGATATGTGTGGTAATGGAAGTCGTGCTTGTGCTCATTATGCTTATGTTAATGATTTAGCTCCTAAAAATATGCGTTTTTTGACGGGTGCAGGTGTTATAAACGCAAGAGTTGAAGATGGAGATAAGAGAAGTGCTATGGTTTTAAGTGAGCTTACTCCTCCAGAGATTTTAGATAAAAACATTGTTTTCAATGATAAATCTTGGTGGTTGATAAATACAGGTGTACCTCATTTGGTAAGATTTAGCGATAATATAAATGAGTTTGATATAAAAGAAGCAAGAGAGTTGCGTTTTAAGTATAACGCTAACATAAATAACATGGCGTTAGTTAGTGGCAATTTAAGAGTTAGAACTTATGAGCGAGGTGTTGAAGATGAAACATTAGCTTGTGGAACTGGAATGGCTGCTTGTTTTTATAGAGCTTATAAAGAGAAAAAAGTAAGCAACAATATTGAAGTATATCCTATAAGTGGAGACGCCCTTTATCTTGGAGTAAATGAGAGAACTATTACTTTTAAGGGCCTAGTTAAAAATACTTTTAATACTGTCTGGACTAATTAAAGTCCAGCAGCTTCAACGATTTTTGCTTGATGGTCAGCGATAAGTGGTTCAATAACTTCATCTAAAAGTCCACCACTCATGATTTCATTTAAACGGTATAGTGTTAGGTTTATCCTGTGGTCACTCATACGATTTTGTGGGTAGTTGTATGTTCTGATACGCCCACTCCTATCACCTGTTCCTACTTGTGCAGCGCGTTCTGCTGCATTTTCTGATTGTTGCTCTTGCATCTGTCTATCATATAGTCTTGCTTTGAGAACTTTCATGGCTTTTTCACGGTTTTTATGTTGTGATTTTTGGTCTTGGTTTGTAACAACCAAACCAGATGGTAAGTGAGTAATCCTTACAGCAGAGTCAGTTGTATTAACAGATTGACCTCCACATCCACTAGAACGCATAACATCTATCTTTAAATCATTTTCATTTATCTCTATTTCAACATCATCAACTTCTGCCATTACTGCTACTGTAATAGCTGATGTGTGAACACGACCTTGGGATTCTGTTTGTGGAACGCGTTGAACACGGTGAGTTCCACCTTCGTACTTCAAGCGACTATAAACCTGTTCACCTTTTATAAGTGCAGTAACCTCTTTATACCCACCTGCCTCAGAAGCAGATGTAGAGATAAGCTCTATCTTCCATCCTCTAAGATCAGCGTAACGAGTATAAGCATCAAACAAGTCTCCAACAAAGATAGCAGCCTCATCTCCACCAGCACCAGCACGAAGTTCCACGATAATATTTCTATCATCATTTGGATCTTTAGGGAGTAGAAGCATTTTAATATCTTCTTCTATAATTGGCTTTTGAGGTTCAAGTTCTTTTAGCTCCTCTTTTGCCATTTCTCCCATCTCTGCGTCACTTAACATCTCTTTTGTATCTGCAATATCTGAGATAAGTGCTTGGTACTCTTTTGCTTTTTCGACAATTGGTAAGAGGTTTGATTGTTCTTTTGAGAGTTCTGTCATTCGTTTGATGTCAGAAGTTATATCAGGTGAACTTAGCAGGTTGCTAAGTTCATTATAGCGATTGATAAACGGGGTAAGTTTATCTGCAAGCATAATTTATGCTCTGATTATATAGCGTTTACAGATTTGTGTAGACGACTTACTTTTCTAGCAGCAGTCTCTTTTTTAAGAATACCTTTGCTTACAAATTTATGAATTTGTTGGTTAGCAACTTTAAATGCTGCAGCTGCTTCTTCTTTATTTCCAGCTTCTACTGCTGTAGTTACATCTTTTACTATGTTTTTAAGACGAGTTCTGTAAAAACGATTTCGTTCTGTACGAACGATTGTTTGACGAATTCTCTTAATAGATGACTTGTGATTTGCCATTTATGAGTCCTTTTTGGAATTTAAGTTCGCAATAGTATCTTAAAAATAATTAAAATTAAGTTAAAGAGTGTTAGAATATGGCAATTTAACTATTTGGATGTAATTATGAAATCATTAAAACTATTTGGAACGGATGGCGTTCGTGGAGAAGCAGGCTCGTTCTTAAGCGTAGAAGTTGCTATGAAAGTTGCTATGGCAGCTGGGATATATCTTAAAGAGAGTGCTATTACAAATAAGATATTGATTGGTAAAGATACTCGTAGAAGTGGTTATATGATTGAAAATGCAATTGTGAGCGGCTTAACGGCTGTAGGTTATGATGTCGTGGAAGTTGGACCTATGCCTACTCCTGCTATTGCCTTTATTACAGAAAATATGCGTTGTGATGCTGGAATCATGATATCTGCTTCACATAATTCTTACGAAGATAATGGCATAAAGTTTTTTGATGGGCATGGGGATAAGTTTCCCGTTGAAATAGAAAAAAAGATAGAAAAAATTTATTTTGATGAAGAAAAATTACGAGAAGCTCAGGTAACAGCTAAATCTATAGGAAAAGCAAAACGAATAGATGATGTTATTGGTCGTTATATAGTTCAGCTTAAAAACTCATTTCCAGTTGATAAAACACTTCAGGGTATGCGTATTGTTTTAGATACTGCAAATGGTGCAGCTTATAAAGTTGGTCCTACCGTTTTAGAAGAGTTGGGTGCTGATGTGATAGTCTTACATGATAAGCCAAATGGTTTTAATATAAATGAAAATTGTGGAGCTTTGCATACAAAAGACTTGCAAAATAAAGTTGTAAAATATAGAGCAGATATAGGTATTGCTCTCGATGGAGACGCCGATAGACTTGTAGTTGTTGATGAAAAAGGGGAAATCGTTGATGGCGATCAACTTCTTGGAGCATTGGGAGTACATTTAAAAGAAAAAGGCTCTCTCTTGGGTGGAGGAATTGTTGCAACTGTCATGAGTAATCAAGGGCTTGAAGATTATATGTCTCAAAACAATCTAAAACTTTATCGCTCAAATGTAGGTGATAAGCATGTTTTAGAGATAATGAAAAAAGAGGGTATCAATTTTGGTGGAGAGCAGAGTGGTCATGTTATTATGCGTGATTATGCTAAAACTGGTGATGGACTTGTTTCGGCTCTTGCTGTTTTATCTCTGCTTATTGATAAAAAGTTAAAAGCTTCCCAAATTTTGCGTCCTTTTAAGCTGTATCCTCAAAAATTAGTTAATGTTGGTGTAAAAGTTAAAAAACCTTTGGAAAGTATTGCTGGATTGGATGAAAAGTTATTGGAGTTAGATAAAGAGAATATTCGTCATCTTGTTCGTTACTCTGGAACAGAAAATAAATTAAGAATTTTACTTGAGTGTGAAGATAATAAAAAATTAAATAATAAAATGGACGATATGATAGAATTTTTTCAAAAAGCTTTGAATGCCTAGTCATTTACTGCGTTTATCTGCCATTTTAATCTTCTCCTTAGCAGGTGTTTTTATTATCGACCAAAATATAAAAATGCTTTTTGTGGATGGGTTTAGATACTATACAGATTGTATAGATTTTATACTTGTTTACAACAAGGGTGTTGCATTTTCTATGTTTGCTTTTTTAGATGAATACTTAAAATATATTCAGATTATACTGGTTAGTGGCGTTACTATCTATATTTTTTATTTAAAAAAACTCTGTTACGCCTTACCTGCTGGTATTTTACTTGGTGGAGCATTTTCAAATATATACGATAGATTTATTCATGAAGGTGTTGTAGATATGGTTTACTGGCATTGTGGATTTGATTTTGCAGTATTCAATTTTGCAGATGTCATGATAGATATAGCAGTAATATGGATACTTATACTAAATTTCAGACCACAATTTTGTAAAAATTAATTACAATAAAAGTAGATTTTCGCTATTATTACTCAAAATAATACTTATGTAAATACATATAAAGGAAATTGATGGAAATCAAATCAAACAAAATCGATAATGCTAATGCTGAAATTCGTGCAACAATTTTAACTGATGAGGTTAATGCTAATATAGAAAAAATAGCTAAAGAACTTGCAAAAACTGCTAGTGTTCAGGGTTTTCGTAAGGGTAAAGTACCTGTTTCAGTTGTTAAAAAACAATATGGTCAAAAACTAGTAGAAGATGCAGAGGGTGAAGCTCTTCGTGATGTTTTATCTAAGGGTTTAGAAGAGTTAAATATCTCTAATGACTCTTTAATTGGTGAGCCAACTATCTCTAAGTTTGATAAAAGTGATGAGAAGATAGATGTAGTTGTAAAAGTTGCTATGCGTCCAACTATGGAACTATCATCTGCTGAGTCTTTTGTTCCTGATTTCAAAAAACCTGAAATAAGTGAAGAAGATGTTGAAGCTCGTATAAATGATTTGGCTACTCAACAAGCTGTATTAGTTGATATTAAAATAAACCGTATGATGGAAAAAGGTGACACGGCTGTTATTGATTTTGAAGGTTTTGTTGATGGAGAAGCTTTTGCTGGTGGAAAAGCAGAAGATTTTGCACTTGAGTTAGGCTCTGGTCAGTTTATCCCAGGTTTTGAAGACCAACTTGTAGGCGTAAAAAGAGATGAAGAAGTTGAGATAAATGTAACTTTTCCAGAAGAGTATCAGGCTAAAGAGTTAGCTGGTAAAGATGCACTTTTTAAAGTAAAAGTAAACAGAGTTCAAGTAAAAGAAGAAGTTGAAATCAATGATGAACTTGCTAAAAAAATGCTTCCAGGTGATGAAAATGCTGATGTAGCAAAGCTAAAAGAACAAGTAAAACTTCAAATGGAGAGTGAAGCACTTTCTAAACTTTACAATGAAGATTTAAAACCAGCTCTTTTAAGTAAGCTTGTAAGCGAGATTAACTTTGACTTACCAGAGTTCGTTGTAGAACAAGAGATAGATATGGCTGTAAATAAAAAAGCTGGTACAATGAGTGAAGATGAGATAAATGAGCTTCGTGAAAATGCAGATAAATTGACTGAACTTCGTGAGACATTCCGTGAGGAAGCACAAGAGAGTGTTCGTGCTACTTTTATCATTGATGCATTAGCACAAGAAAAAGGTATCAAGATAGAAGAACAAGAAGTTATGCAGACTATTTATTATGAAGCTATGCAAACAGGTCAAGACCCTCAAAAAGCTTATGAGCAGTATAAAGAAGCTGGATATATCCCTGCTATCCAAATGTCAATGGTAGAAGATAGAGTTTTATCTGGACTATTAAACGCAAAGATAGAAGCGTAAACTATGAGTTATATACCTTATGTAGTTGAAAAAACAGGGCGTGGTGAGCGTTCTTATGATATTTATTCTCGTCTTTTAAAAGATAGAATTGTAATGTTAAGTGGAGAGGTTAATGATCAAGTTGCTTCTACTATAGTTGCACAATTTTTATTTCTTGAAGCTGAAGATCCTGAAAAAGATATTTACTTCTACATTAACTCTCCAGGTGGAGTTGTAACTGCAGGTATGGCGATATTTGATACGATGAATTATATTCGTCCAAATATTGCAACTATCTGTATAGGGCAGGCTGCATCTATGGGTGCTTTTTTACTATCATCTGGTGAAAAAGGAAAACGATATGCTCTTCCTCATGCTAGAATCATGATACACCAACCTTTAGGTGGTGCTCAAGGTCAAGCTACAGATATAGCTATCCAAGCTGAAGAGATTTTACGCATGAAGGCTGAGCTTAATGGTATTTTGGCAAAAAATACTGGACAAACTATTAAAAAAGTTGAAAAAGACACAGATAGAGATAACTTCATGAGTGCTTCAGAGGCACAAGAGTATGGCATGATTGATGAGGTTCTGATAAAGAACGATAAAGAGTAAGGGATAAAAGATGGCAGACATATTGAGTAGTAAGAAGAAAGCGACTATTACCAGTTCAAAAAGTTCAGCCATGGATAAGCCCTCTGTAGATGTAGAAGAGTACGCTAAAGAGGTTCTTGCCTCTCTTATAAAAGACAACTTACCCCCTACTCCAAATAATTTTTCACTTTATTATGATAGGTTACTAGAAGATATAAGTCAAAATCTTAAAAAACAGATAATATCTATGTTGGAGCTTGAAGATAGTAATGATGATGAGAATACTATTGTCCTAGAAAAAAATCTTAAAAAAGGTTTTGTGTCAATAAAAAATATGCTTTCATCTACAGCTGTCCTTTATAAAAACTTGTCTTTGATGACTAAAATTCTTGAAAAAAGAAAAAAAGAACTTAGTGCACAGTTAGACACTAAAGAAGCAAAAAAGATTATTAATTTACTTAGTGGAGATGTTGGTAAGCTAAGTACAATTTTAAGCACACAAAGCACACAGATTAAAGAGATATATGATGATACTGCTACCATCATTAAGGATGTGGAAAAAGAGACTATCTTTGATAATGTTTTTGGAATCTACAATAAACGATATTTATTGAGTAAAATAGATAAAGAGATAGGCCTGATCGAGAAGTTTGACCATGCTAGTTCTCTTATTATGCTTGAACTTGCAAAAGATCTTAAGCTAAGTGTTAAAAATGATAAAGCTATATTGCTAATGACAAAAACATTAGCAAAGTTACTTTTAAAAACATCAAGACGCAGTGATATTGTGGCTTATTATGGAAATGGAATTTTTGCAATGTTACTTAAACATACAGATATAGAGAGTGCAAAAAAAGCAAGTGAAAGATTGTCTGATTTGGTGTCAAGTTCTAACTTTTTCTTAGCAGATAGAGAAATCAACCTTCAGATATCTATAGGTATAACAAACATAAGTTCTATTCACTCTGTTGAGGAAATTGTTGTTAGTTCTATGAATGCCATAGAAGAAGCATATAAAGATAGTAGCTGTGACTATGCAGTATCTCTTAGAAGTTAATAAATGAAACTAAATATAGTAGAATATCCAGATAAAAGACTTCGTCAAATATCAAAAGAAGTAAAAATTTTTGATGCAAAACTGCATGAGATTTTAGATGCTATGTATCCAATAATGATGAATACAAATGGAATAGGACTCGCTGCAATTCAGGTTGCACAAGCTATTCGTGTATTGATTTTAAATATACCAGATGAAGATGGTGAGCAACCAAAAGATAATCTTATGGAGATGATAAATCCAGTCATAACTTATAAAGATGGGGATACTATATATCAAGAAGGGTGTTTAAGTGTTCCAAAATTTTATGAAGATGTTAAAAGATTTGAGAGTGTTCATGTAAATTATCAAGATAGAGATGGCAATACTCACACCATAGAAGCTGATGGTCTTTTAAGTATAGCAATTCAACATGAAATCGATCATCTTGAGGGTATTTTATTTATAGATAAATTATCTTATGCTAGACGAAAAAAATTTGAAAAAGAGTATAAACGAATGTTAAAAGAGAGAAAAAACCCTTAAAACATTTCAATATGCAATACTTTTTTATAAATTTAAAAAAATAAGCTACTATTTTCCAACTAAAATAAGGTTGGAGTTATGAAAAAAGTTATGTGCGCTACTTATGAGGGTCTGGATGCTAAAGTAGTTGATGTAGAATCAACTTTGACAAAGGGGCTTCCTTCTTTTAGCATCGTTGGCATGGCTTCAACTGCGATCACAGAGTCAAAAGAGAGAGTAAAATCTGCACTTTTGAGTAACGATTTTTCTTTTCCTCCTAAACGAATTACTTTCTCTCTAGCCCCTTCTGAGCTTTCTAAATCAGGTTCACAGTTTGACCTTAGTATGGCTCTGTTGATTTTGTTAAATCATGAAGATGTTGATTTGAGTAACTGGTTTGTATTTGGTGAGCTTGGATTGGATGGAAGTGTAAAAGAAAATATACAGTTATATCCTCTCATCTTATCCTTGGCAAATCAAAATCTTATAAGCAAAGCAATAGTACCAGATGAATCTCTCTCAAAACTATCAAGGATACCAAATGTCGAGTTTTATGGAGTTAAGAGTCTTAACGCAGCAGTTGATTTACTAAAAAATGAAGATGAGATTAGACCTAGCTTAGTTAAAAATGAGTTTGAATCACCATTTTATGAGATAGATGGTGAAAAGTATTACTACATGAAAGAGTATGAAAATGATTTTATAGATGTCAAAGGTCAAGAAGTGGCAAAAAGGGCTGCACTAATATCTGCTGTAGGATTTCATAATATTATTTTTGAGGGAAGTCCTGGTTGTGGTAAAAGTATGATTGCTAACAGGATAAGATATATACTTCCTCCTATGACAAGTAAAGAGATACTAGATGTAGCAAAACTTCAAGTTCTTGATGGAAAAGAGCCAACATTTAAACCAAGAAGAAATATGCAGTCAGTTCACCATACTTCTACTTCTGCAAGTGTTTTTGGGGGAGGTAGTCATAAGGCTAAAATAGGTGAAGTTGGACTAGCTCACAATGGGATACTATTTTTTGATGAGTTACCACATTTTTCAAAGAGTGTGTTAGAATCGTTAAGAGAACCTATGCAGGATGCAAAGATACGAATTTCACGAGTTAATTCTAAAGTAGAATATCCAGCAGATTTTTTATTTATAGGTGCGATGAATCCATGCCCTTGTGGAAATCTACTTGATGAGCATAAAGAGTGTAGATGTAGTGATTTGGAGATAAATCGCTATAAAAATAGGCTCTCAGATCCTTTTCTTGATAGAGTTGATCTCAATGTTGTTATGCAAAATGTAGGAAAAGATGACAAATCAAGTTACTCTTCAAAAGAGATGCATAAACTTGTAGTTAGGTCACATATATTTTCCAAAAAAAGAGGACAAACAAATTTTAATGCTAGACTTAGCGACAAAGAGATAGAGCGTTTTTGTAAGTTAAGTGATGAAGCAAAACAGACTTTAGATATGGCGATTAGCAGATTTTCGCTATCTTTTAGAAGTATTAAAAAAGTTCAAAAAGTTGCTCGTAGTATTGCTGACTTGGATGAGAAAGAGATTATCGAAAAACAGCATATTTTAGAAGCTCTTTCATTTAGAAGAAGATAGCCTTAGCTATCTAATGTTTTTATAAAGTTATAAAGCTCTCTTCGTTTAACAAAATCTAAATGCCTTTCATCAATATCTATAGAGACTTTGTAGTTGCTTTTTTTGATTTTGTAACCATCCATTTTTGCAGAAAATTTAGCACCTAAATCTTCCTCTTTTGTTTTTGCCAAATAGTTTTCAATCTCTTCTTTAGAGATTAGTTTTTGAACTACATGGTCAAGTGTCTCATCTCTTAGACTTTCGTTATTTATTTTAGATATGTCTAGTAGATATTCATAATCAATTATCTCACTATTTTTTAAAATATCAAATAGATTATATTCAAAATTATATCTCTTGTACCCTTTTGCGTTTAGACCTATCTTTTTTTGAATGAGTTTTTCAGATACTCCACTTGCTAGAAGTCTATCAACATAATATGCTACCTCAAAATCATCAAGAGAATTTTTATTTAAGATATATGGATAAAAAGCTGCATTTTCTTCACTTACATTTATAACAACACATAAAGCACTCTCTCCCTCGGCTCGTGCAATCGCTTCAACTCTTGCATGACCATCTAAGATATGGTATCCATCTTTATGTTTTGATACGATGATAGGTGCTAGTTGTGAAAAAGTATCTATGGATTCACTTAAACTCTCAATATCTTCTGAGTTAAGTTTTGCACGAAAGTAGCTAGGTTGCAAGAGTTCTAATTCTAAGGTTACTAGCTTGTTTTGTGATTCTGAAAAAAGACCTTGTGTTGATTTTTCTTGGATGATTCTATCAGCATTTGCTTTGAATTGTTCTAAATTTAGTTTTGCCATTTTTTACCCTTGTAGTGCTTTTTCAACTGCATATTCCATGATACTTGTACTCATAACTAAGTTTTTATCTAGTTCTCTTTTGTACTCTAGCATTGGAATATGCAGGTTTTGTGCTTCTTTAACTCTTGTGCTATCTGCAATAGTATATACATTTTCAATATTTTGCTCAACTGCTAATTTTGCAATAGCTTCAATGTAAACCTCATGTATCTTAGAGTTTTTAACCTTGTTTATAAAGATAGAATCAACACTTATCGACCTATCTGTTTCTTCTTCAATCTCTTCAATCTCAGAAGATAACTCTTTTAACCCATTTACAGAAAAATCTTCAGCATCTGTCACTATACTCATCATGTCACTAGCATAGATAGCCATATGTAAAGATAATCCAGTAGAAGGAGGAGTGTCTATGATGATAAAATCATAATCATCCTTGACATGCTTTAGTATATCGTTTAGCTTTTTATGTGGCATCGTAAATACTGCACGACTAAACTCTACAACACGACCAAGTGCTAACTCACTAGGCAGAAGGTCAAGAGAAGAGTTTTCAAACTCTAAGGTAGAGATATACTGCTTCACAAACTCTTTATCTATTTTCTCTTTTCTCATGAGAGTATCAAAAATATTTTTGATACTGTTGCCTGTAAAATATTTGTTAGCAAGATAGCGAGATGTATTAGCCTGTGAATCCATATCTACGAGTAAAACTCTTTTGTTTAAAACAGAGAGTGTGTATGCTAGATTTGAGGCTACAGAAGTTTTACCTACTCCACCTTTTAAGTTTGAAACGGTAATGATTTTTGTACCATTTTTATTTTTAAAATCTTCAAGAGTTCCTTTAGCTGTGGAAATAGAAGAGAAGTTTAAAACTTTTTTCGCATAATCAACAAACAGTGTTGGAATGTAGTAACTCGTTCTGTTAGAAGCAGAGAGCTTTTTTATGTGAGGAATAAGTTTAGTCTGTAGTATGGGAGTTAGGTCTTTTGTAGCTATATTATAAAATTCACTTGCTTTTGCAAGTCTTAAAATTTCCATGCAGTAACCCTTTCGTAAGTTTACAAAAGATTATAGTCTGATTTTGCTTATATTTGGTTTTAGTTTATTTTTTCTTTAAAAGATTATGAGCATCAAAAGCAAGTCTCATAACACCAACTGAGTAGTTTGAGGAGTTATTATATCTCATAATCTTTTTGGTGTATTTTTTCATATAATCAAGCTCAGGTTTATTTTTTGTAAAACATTTGAAAGTTTTTCCATTTTTGCTTTTTTCATATACAAAAGAGGCATTTTCATATTTGAAGGCATACTCATACCATTGTTCTTCTACAGCAGGAATATTTGGCATTTTATTCCAGTCGATAAGCGTGTCAAACGCAGCTTTTTTATGTAAAAACTTAGCAGCAGACATGATGGCATCTTCCATTTTTGTTAAGTCCGGTACTCTGTTTTTGTAGCTATCGGTGTAGATAAAACTATTTGGCATAAACTGAGGTATCCCAACTGCACCAGCGTAAGAGCTTGGGAGATTGCACATTCTCGGGCTTACTCTTTTTTTGTAGCACTGTTCTATGATTGAAGCCATATTTGTTTTGCCCATTGTTAAAAGCCACTTTTCTCTTGATGTTTTAGGCTTTGTTCTAACAACTATAGTGTTAAAAACTACAAAGGCATCATGAGTAGGTTTTATCTTGCCAAGTTTTGTCTCTTTCATCAAGATAGCAGATATTATCTCACGATTAACTCCATATTTCTTCTCAGCTTTATCATAAACTTTTTTATACTTTTTTAGATTCGTAACCATTTTAGGTACATATTTTACTAAGACATTGTTAGCTTTTTTTTCGTTTGCTCTGTGTGTTTTAATATGCTGAGGTTGTAGATATTTCCAGCTAATCTCATCAAATTTTTGCGTTTTAAAATATGATAGTAAAAATTTATTTGCATACTTGTAAGAGACACCATTTTTGACAACTTTTTTACAAACATCAGTGTAGTCTTTATTTTTAAATTCGCAGTTTGTGTATTTTGCAGAGGCTATAGCACTAAAGGCTATTAACAGAAGTAGTTTAGAAAGTATTGCACTCATTTTTATTTATCTCATCCAATCGTTTTTGTGTACCAACATCGTGCCACATTTTTTTAAACACTTCGCCTGTAATCTCATTATTTTCTATTGCTTTTCGCAAAAGTGGTGCAAGTGGGCTTTTTTGTAACTCTACATCATGAAAAAGCTTTGGTGAATAGTACCCTATGCCAGAAAAAGTGTACATTTTATCATCACTATTTAGGACTCTATCGTTAATAAGCCCAAAATCTCCTTTTTCATTATGCTCTGGATTTTTAACTAAAATAAGATGCGCTTTTTTATCTCCTATCTCAAATTCTTTGTCAAATTCATAATCGCAAAAAACATCGCCATTAACAACTAAAAAGGGCTTTTCTCCTAAAATATTAAGAGCTTTTTTTATACCCCCAGCACTCTCTAAAGCTCCAGTTTCTCTCTCATCAGAGTAGTATATTTTCACATTCCATTTTGAACCATTTCCAAGACTATCTTTTATCTTTTGACCTAAGTGAGCGATATTTATAACAATCTCTTTAAAACCATTTTGAGCCAATCTTTCTATATGCCACTCTATTAAAGCTTTATCATGAACTTTTATCAAAGGTTTTGGAGTAGTATCGGTCAGTGGACGCATACGCTCACCCCTTCCTGCTGCAAGTATCATAGCTTTCATAAAGTGACTCTCTCTAAAAATATTGCTAAATCTTTTGTTTCATCATAACGAGCAGCTGTTTGGATAGTATATTTTAGAGTCAATGGAATATCTTTGAGATAGCCATCTTTTCCATCACGAATATGTAAACGAGAGAAGATTCCAAGGACTTTTATATGTCTCTGCAACCCCATAAAATCAAAGCATTTTAAAAAAGTATCATCACTTACATTTATGCCTTTTTTATCTCTAAAGTAAAGAGCAAGTTCTTCTATCTCACTTCGTTCATACTCTATGTAACAATCCTTTAGTAAAGATACCAAATCATAAGTTACAGCACCATTCATAGCATCTTGATAGTCTATAACACCTATCTCGTTAGTGTTAGTTAGCATAATGTTTCTTGAGTGAAAATCACGATGAACAAAAACTTCTTGGGGTTGAGAGAGAACAACATCAGAAATCTTGTTAAGTGTTCTTGTTATCATCTCTTCTTGCTTTTCGTTCAAGATTAGATTTAACTTTTTTTGTAAATACCACTCTTTCATTAAATCCATCTCAAAGTGTAAAAACTTTTTATCATAAAGAGGAAGGTTTTTTGTATCTGCTTTTTGCATCTTTATGATTTCATCTATGGATTGACGATAGAGATGTTTAAAATTTTTATCATCTAAAATATCAAGAAGAAGTGTGTTTCCAAAATCTTCTAAGACAAGATAACCATCTTCTAAATTTTTTTCCAATATGTTTGGAGCTTTGACCTCTGCGTTTAAGAGCCTTGAAGTTATATCTACAAAAGGGGAGAGTGAATCAAGTTCTAAGGAAGAATTCATAACTATAAAGCTATTTTGTGAATTTTTTAAGCGATAATATTTTCTAAAACTAGCATCTGATGAGGCTATGCTTAACTCATAATCTTTATAAGGAGTTGTTTTTATCCAAGCCTGTAGTTTATCCATAAATCGCTCCTGCTAAAACATCTTTTTTTGCTCCAGTTACTGAGTGGAGTTCTAAAACTTCACCGTGGACTCTTTTATATGCAAACCAAGCAAATGCTTCTGCTTCGAGATAGTCGCTATTTACACCTAGAGTATCACTTATAACAACTTCACAGTTGCATAATTTATCTAATCTTTGCATCAAAAAACTGTTTTTTGCCCCACCGCCACAAACTATAAGCTTATCTGTTGAAGTTTCATTTATATCATTTGCTATGCTTTTTGCAGTTACTTCTAAAAGTGTTCTTTGGATGTCTTGATCTGATATTGTATGAAAAATAGGTAGATGATTTGCTAACCAAGTCTCATTAAAATACTCTCTTCCTGTACTTTTTGGAGCTTTTTGTTTGAAGTATTTATCGTCTATCATTGCGTTAAAAAGCTCTTTATTTAGAGTTCCACTTTTCGCAAATGAGCCAGCTTTATCAAAAGCTTTTCCCTGTGTTTGGTCTATCCACATATCAAGTAAAACATTGCCACAGCCACTATCCCAGCCTTTTAGCTCATCTTCTAAAAGTGTGATATTTGCCATCCCTCCAATGTTTACTACTGCTACATTTTCACTAAGTGAAGCAAACAAAAACTTATGAAAGGCAGGTGCAAAAGGTGCTCCTTGTCCACCATGAGCTATGTCCATCCCTCGAAAATCTGCGATAGTTTTTATCTTTGTCTTTGCCACAACGATATTTGGGTCTCCAAGTTGCATAGAAAAAGGAAAGTTTGAATTTGGTTCATGCCAGAGTGTTTGACCGTGTAAACCTATGGCAGTTATATCTGTAGCTGTTAGTTTAAACTCTTTTAAAAAAGCTAAAATTGTTTTGGCATACAAAAGCCCAATTTTATGGTTTAACTCCCCAAGCTTTTTAAGAGTTTGTGCTTCATGAATGGTATGTAAAATTTCTTCTTTAAGAGCAGTCTCAAAGGGGTACTCTTTTGCATGAAGAAGTGATAAAGAGTTTTCATTTATCTCGCATAAAACAATATCAACACCATCTAAACTTGTTCCACTCATGACACCGATATACAATTCATTATTCATCTGCTATTATACCATTACTTATACTTTGCATAATAGCAAAAGAGACTAAAGTTCCAAGTGTTATCTGCCATGAGAAGCCTATGTGAATGCCAAAGGTGTATGGTTGTAGTGCTAAAACTGTTAAAAAACCTGCTACTAGGGAGATGGGAACTGTTTTTGAAGTTCCTCTTGATGTGAAAACTGCAGAGAAAAATACTCCTAAAAGTCCAGTGTAGGCAAATGCCATTACTCCTAAAGCAAATCCTATAAGAGATAGGTCACTGTACTTTTGCCAAAAGTAACTAAGGATTGCCATTAGGGATAAGATAAGTGCAAAAATAAGCACTGCATTTTTTGAAGCTTTTACAAAATGTTCTTCGTTAGTGTTAGCGTTTTGTTTTAATTTCCACGGTTTGTATATGTCTTCAATGGCTACAGATGCCATCGCTGCTAAAACAGAGTTTGTACTTGAAAGTGCTGCTGCTATCGCTCCAACTGTTACAAAAGCTCTCACTCCTTGTGGCATTTCATTTAGGATGTAATACATAAAGATAGTTATCTTCTCTCCATGAAAATCTTGTACGACTTCACTGCTTTGATAGTGAACAAAGAGTAATGCACCTATGCTTAAAAAAAGTAAAACGATAGGGATTGTTAAGAGAATGGAGATAATAAGTGATTTTGAAGCATCACTTTTGTTTTTACATGAGAGAACCCTTTGTGTCATATCTTGGTCAAGTCCAAAGGCAGCTATATTTAGAAGTAGCCAACCACTTAAAAGTCCTATGATGCTAAATTTTCCATCTAAAGAGGTGTCAAACATTTGTAACTTGTTATTCTCTACTAGGATTTGAACAATATTTACATCACCTAAAGAGTTGTAGAGATAAAAGAAGACAACTACTCCTGCACTTACATAGGTTATAGCTTGGATGACATCACTAAAAATCACAGACTTTACACCACCAAAATAGGTATAAATCAAAGCTCCAAATACTAAAATAAGTATGGAGATAAACATATGAGTAAAAGAGATGTCTAAAAATAGTATCATACTGATGGCTAAAGCACCGATGTAAAGTCTAGCCCCACTTGCCATGACTCTACCGACAAGAAACATGATACCAGCTTGTTGTTTTGCACTTTTCCCATAACGATTTTCTAGCAACTCATAAACAGTTATAACTTTTAGCTCGTAAAATCTTGGTACAAAAACTAAAGAGATAAATATAACAGCTAGAAGTGCAGATAAGTAAAAACCTATAAAAGTAAAATTATGAGAGTAGGAGAACTCAGGAGCACCTAAAAAGGTAGCTGCTGATTGTGAAGTAGCGAGGATAGATATGGCAACGGCTAACATCGGCATCTGGTTAGAGCCTGTAAAATACTCACGCGAAGAGCTGATTTTTTCACGAGAAAAGAGATATGAACTAAGTGCTAAAACTAAGAAGTAAGCGAAAAATATACCCCAATCAAGTGGAGAAAAACCATTATTCATCTGCTGATTTTAGTCCTAATATCTTGACTTTTTCTCGAACTGCTTTCATGAACTTTTTACCAGGGTCTGCTTTTTTTGTTCTGTAGTTCTTATCTTTTTCTAGCCACATTCCAGTTTTTTGCATCTTTTCATACTCATAATGACCGATGAGGTACTCTATCTTAGGGTACTTAAATCTCAAGTATTTTACAAGTTTAGCATCTGCCTCTACTTGTGCAGGTGTTAAATCCTCTTTTTTGTTATTTTTACCACCTACATTTTCTATCCCTATACTAGAGTAATTTATCCCTATAACATGTCTAGCCATCCAGTTATCTGGCATAAGTTGGTAGATAGTTCCATCTCTCTTTACCAGGTAGTGAGCAGAAACATTTAACAAAGAAGCTTTTGATATATCTTTTCTGTCACTAAGTAGTTTTTCTGGATATAATCTTTTAAAAGAGTCTTTGAAACTCATAACTGCAGTCCAGTGAAGAACGATGGCGATAGGCTCTATAGTGATGTCTTTGACATCAAGTCCATAATGCTTTTTGATGTATTCTTTTGTCATGTCTTTTCGTTTTTGTGTAAAAAGGATTGGCTTTTGAATGATAGAAGCTTTTGTGTGTAAGTTTTCTATCCTTATGTTTGATTCTACAATCTTACTGATAGGAATTGCTCCAGCTTTTAGTTGCTCAAAAATAATATCAACTAACTTACTAACACTAACATGGTCTAACTGGTTAGCAAATAGTAACATATTTACACCTGAGTTTATAGCTAGGGTTACTCTTGTTTTTAAGTCGTATTTGTCGGCGATAGCTTTCATCTGCATATCATCACTTATGATGACACCCTTAAACTGTAGATAGTTTCTTAGTAGTTTTGTGTTAAAGTTGTAAGATAGGGTGGCAGGGTATTTAGCGTCAATGTGCTTGTTAAAAACATGTGCTGTCATGATAGCGTCAACTTTGTTTTCTTGTATAAGCCCTTCGTACGGTTTTAACTCCTCTGGCGACCAAGTTTCACTTACATCTACAAAACCTTCATGAGAGTCACCCAAAGATGAACCATGACCTGGGAAATGTTTTATGACAGAGATGATGTGTTGCTTTTCTTGCTCGTCTATAACAACTTTAGCATACTCAACAACTTTTATGGGGTTTTTTCCAAAAGAGCGATTTAGTCCAACTATAACTTTGTTCTTAGGATTTATAGCCAAGTCAACAACAGGGGCAAAGTTCATATTTATCCCAGCCTTGTTTAGCATTTTTGATTGAGTTTTATAAGTCTTTAGCGTATCTTTGTAAGATAGTTTTCCAACTTCAAAGGCAGAAGGTATTTTTTTGAAGCCATTAGATGGGTTAAGTCTTGAAACTTTTCCACCCTCTTGGTCAATACTTATAAAAAGAGGTTTTTTAGAAAAAGATTTAAGCTCTTTTGTTAGTTTTGCAAGTTGTTTAGGATTTTTTATATTTTTAACTTTTTTTCTATTTTTATAATCTTTGTCAAATAAGATAACACCACCAAGGTCGTATTTTTTTATATCTTTTACAATTTGAGAATTTTTTGTAACCTTTGTCCCATCAAAACCAACAATAAGCATACGACCTATCATCTTCTTTATATCATTTTCTGTTATATCTTTTGCATTTAGTACAAACACAAGTGTTAAAAATAGTAATACTACTCTCATCCCTTATCCCCTTGTTTTTTTAGTTTTGTATTATAGTGTTAATATTGTTAATAAGGTCAAATATCAGCATTTTAGTCCTCTCTTTTGTAACTTTACGAGGCTCAAAATGGTCACTTACAACTTTTAGTATATAAAATTTTTTGATAGCTGGAGAGTGTATAACTGCATCGTAAAATCCAAAAGATTCCATATCGACTATGTCATGCAAGTCGTTTGATACCTCTTCATCCACGCAAAGTATCTCTTTTTTATCCTCTTTAAAACTATAAACCTGCTCTTGGTGAACAACAGAACCAATCTCTAATAATTCTCCAATATCATACTCTTTACTAGCCCCACATATCCCAACATTTAAGTATATATCATCATCTGTTATATCAAAGTAGTTTATAAGTGTTTGCGTAGCTTCTCTCGCATTTGTTACACCTATGCCACTGATGATGAGTTTTATGTTCTCATTTGAAAAAAGTGTAAACCTATCAAGTTTATCTTTGCTAAGTTTATAACAATCAACAAACGCCTGAGCTTCTGGCTTTAATGCTACAATTATATATGTCATGTAGAAATTATACCATTTTAAAATTGTCCTTAAGAATAATCTGCTATAATTTTATTGCTCTTCTTTAGACCTGTGCAATGGTTGTTTGAGATAATGTGTCAGGGTAGGAATACAGCAGCACACCTTGAACAATTATGTGCCGCAGGTATCTGGAGAAGGGTATTTCGATTATCTTGCAAACTTCATAATGTTTACAGATGCAAGAGATAAATCTTCTAGTCGTACTACCAATATCATTTTTAGTTTTAGTAATCTGGGTTGGCTCATATCTATTTATCATGCTAAATGTAATGCGTGTAGATCCAAAAGAGATAGAGTCCAGAAAAGAATCTGGACAAAAAGATAGCCTAATATTATAAAGACTCCATAAACTTTATCAAGTTGTTATAAACTGTCTGTAAATGTTCCTCTAGTTCTGCATTCACATCTATAGAGTCAAGAACAACTGAAATGTTGATAGTTGATATGATAGTATCTTCACCATCTGAATACACTGAAATCCTACATGGCAAAAAAGAAGAGATCTCAGGAAATTTACTTAGTGCATCATGAGCAGCTTTTGGGTTGCACACCTCATAAGTGATAATCTCCTTTTCGATAGGAAAACCCTTTGTTTCTAAAATCTTTTTAAACTCATAAGAACCAAGTACACCAAAACCGTATGATTTTGAGTTTGCATTTAATTCCTCTTTAACTTTTTGAAGTGAAGTTTTTGTTTTTATTTTTTGTAACATTATTTGTTCCCCTGTCTTTTTATGTATGGTTTTAGTAAGTGCCAAACCAGAATAAATGACATATTTCAACGATAAGAGAAGTGTTCTAGTTCTAGGCAAATTTTCGCAGGACTAACTGGTTAATTCAAGGAAATTTAACGACGAAATAGGATACTTATCTTATCGCCCGTAGGGAAACACAAAGAGAGGCTTCCTGACTTCGTTAAAAACTTTTGAATTAACCAGTTAGTCCTGCAAGTTTTTGCCTTGCAGTAAACCTCTCTTTGTGTTTTTGAAATATGTCATTTATTCTGGTTTGGCACTTATGTAGTACAGTACAAAACCCCATAGAACTATACTTGCGAGTATATCTAAAAGGGAAGCTCTTTCATGCATATGCACCATCTCTTTAACATTGACACCATTGAGTATAAAATCTAGTCCTAAACCAAAGAGTATAGAGCTTACTATGATTGTTCCAAGATAGATGTAGAGTGTTTTAGTTCCTAACATCTTCTTTACTACGCCTATGGTTACAGTGTTTGTTGCTGGACCTGCTGTTAAAAACACAAAAGCAGCTCCGGGTGAAACACCTGCTAACATAAGACCTGCCGCGATGGGTAGGGATGCTGTCGCACAAACATACATAGGTACTGCTATGATGATAACGATGAGGTAAGATATCCAGTTGTATTTTATAAGTATCTCACTAAGATTATCTGGTACTGATATGGTTATCAAAGCACCAAGAAGAAGACCAAATAAAAGTGGTGAAGCTATGTCTTTTAACAGAGTTCCAAATGAGTAAGAGAGTGAACTTTTGGCGATTGTATAGGCACTTCTGTTAGTGCTTTTTTCTTCCCCAGAACAGCAACAACTTCCTTCACTGCATGACTCTTCTTGTTTTATCTTTGGGCTTGAGAGTGTAGAAAATTCCATAGTGTTCATGGTTTGTGTTTTTGGTGCAGCCATACTAAAAGCAGGTTTTGGTTTTTCTTCTTCTTTATCACCATAAAGATTTGCCAATATCCCAGCAATCATAGAGATAACCATGGAGCTAACAACTCTATAAATAGTAAAAGCCCAACCAAACATCCCATAAGTTGCTAAGATAGAATCAGCCCCTGTGATAGGTGTTGAGATAAGAAAAGCGAGAGTAGAACCATTACTAGCACCACTCTTTTTGATGCTTGTTGCAAGAGGGATAACACCACATGAACAAACAGGTAAAGGAACACCAAATACAGTTGCTTTGATGACCGAAAGGATAGAAGTTTTTCCTAAGTGTTTAGAGACTAAAGTATCAGGTACAAATTCATGCAAAACCCCAGCAAAGATAAGACCAAACAAGATGTAAGGTGCCATAGCATTACTAAGTTCAAATAGTGCATTAAAAAAGAGTGTTATGTATTCCATTTTTTCCCTTTTATTTTATCTTCTAGTAGGTATCTAGTCTTTAGAACTCTATTTCTTTAATTATACTATTTTAAATTTAGAGTTCGCTTGACAGTTAGGTTCTTTAAGCAACATCATGTAGCATATATTTACCTTTATGGGTTTGAGCTATGACATTTTGTTTTATTTTTGTAGATGAAGTTTGAGGATTGTAGCTCACTTGTACAATTTTCGCACCTTTTGATTTTAGATATTCTTCTACTGCAATATTATGGGGTTTATCTCCCCAATCCTCTCCAATCACAAAAATATCAGGATCTACTTCTTTACATTGAGTTACATACTCAAGTTTATCATAGGATACAACATCATCTACACATTCTAAAGCTTTCAACATTCTCATCCTCTCTGCCAATGGGATTACAGGCACATTTCTTTTGTACGAAGCGACTACTTCATCAGAAGCAACTCCAACTACAAACTTATCACCCAATGTCTTACAGTATTCTAAGAGGTCTAAATGACCAATATGTAACAAGTCAAAAGTACCAACGGTATATACGGTCATGTTTTATTTCCTTAAGTAAAATTTATTTTATTCATAATACTCTTTTATACTGAATTTTATGCTATACTGAAAAAATATTTAGAAATATTTAAAAAACAGGAATTTTTATGTCAAAAGAGAGTTCAATACACGAAAAGTTACAACAACCCACTATTTTATCTTATATTAAAGATATTCCAAACCTTTTATCACTTTCAGGATTGGCATGTACACTCCTTGCTATCTACTCTGCTATTTTAGGAAACTACTCTATCGCTATGATTGGAATGGTTTGGGCTGTTGCTTTTGATTGGGCTG
>JALTUB010000053.1 GCA_027047745.1 Sulfurimonas sp. | reverse complement strand
TATAATAAAGAGTTGAAATTTGAATGGAAAATTGCAAAAGGTGATCGTGTAGAGATTAGTATCGCTAACCTTGCATCAGGGAAGAGTGGTGATCAACAACTTAATCAAATATTGAGCAATGGTGGACAACAAACACTTACAAGCAATGGAACAGATGGGTATCTTATCCCGAACAATGGTAATGTTAGATTGCCACTTATTGGAGTGGTAAGTATTATTGGGCTTACAGAAAATCAAGCTGCCACAAAGATAACTAAGCTTGTAAAAGTTTATATTCGTAACCCTTTTGTAAGTGTTAAAATCTTAAATCAAAAGCTTTTTGTTCTTGGTGAAGTAAAGAGTGCAGGTGTTGTGCAAGTTACAAATGGAACTATGTCTCTTTTTGAAGCACTCGCTCGTACAGGAGATTTGACGAATGATGCTGATAGAACAGATATTAAGATTATTCGTGGAGGTTTGCGTCATCCTGAAGTAAGAGAAGTTAATCTTGCTGATATGTCTCAGATGAATTTAACAAGTCTTATTTTATTGCCAAATGATATTGTTTATGTTCAGCCTCGTGCTATGAAAGCATACAATGTGGCATTTAAGGAACAAACTCCATTCTTTAACATGTTAACGACTATGATGTCTCCATTTATAACACTTGATACATTTTCAACGACAAAGGCTGTCCGTGTCATATACAAATAATAATCCGTATATAAACTTAGAAGAGCAGGAAGTTGATCTAAAAGAAATTGTATCTATGGTACTTAGATATACAAAGTCTATTGTATTGGTCGTGTTTTTGCTAACTCTAGTAGCAACAGTAATGGCATATATATCAAATAATAGATATGTAGCTACTCTTACAATGCAGATAGAACCTCAAAAGACTACTAAGACTGATGTTATCGCTAGAGCTACAGGTGCATCTAGTACTAGTATGGAGGATGAAATTACTTTGCTAAGATCTCGTTTTCTTGCAAAAAAGGTACTTAAAAAAGTTTTTATAGGTAATCGTTATTATAATAACTCAGGATATAAACCTGTTGAACTCTATACCAGTTCGCCTTTTAATGTTAAAGTTGATAAGATGGCATCAATTTTAATAAACGAAAAATTTCATATATTACCAGTTGATAAAGAACACTTTAAACTGATGCTAAATATTAAGGCTAAACATGGTCATGTAAAAATTGTTTATGAAAAAGTTCATAAATATGGTAGCTTGATAAAAAGTAAATTATTTACAATGAGTGTTAAAAAGTTGGCAGATATGAAAGATAAAGAGTATCTTTTTACCTTTGTGCCAAATGAAATGATGTACTCTACTATACAGTCTTCTCTAAGTGTTTCTGCGTCTCAAGGAAAAGGTTCTATCCTTATTTTGGCATATAGGGACAGCGTAGTTAAGCGTGCAGAAGATATACTAAATGAACTTGCTCAAGCATATAAAGAGTATAGTATAAAGTTTAAGAGTAATAGTGCTCAAAAGACTCTTAAGTTTATTGATAAACAACTTGCACAAATAAACAAGTCTTTAGATACATCCTCAAGTAATCTTAAAGACTATAAATCTTCTCATGTGATAATGAGCGTTGCAAATAAGACTTCAGTTGCTTCAGGATTTCTCACTAAGTATCAAGACCAAATGTCAGAGTTAATGCTTCAAGAGAGTACACTTGAAAATTTATTAAGATATGTAAAGTTTGACAGAGATGTCGTTGGTATAGATTTAGGTGTCATAAAAGGTGGTTCAAGTGCTATAGCAACTTTGATAGGACAGATGCAAGATGCTCGTACTTTAAGGTCCACTTTGTTAGTTGATTATACTGAAAAACATCCATCTGTGATAAAAGCAAATGAGCAAATACGCTCACTAAAGAAAAGTTTGTTAGCAACTATAGAGGGAAGTCTTCGCACGATAAAACATAGAAAAAAATCTTTGGATAAGATGATTGATAAATATACTAAATCTCTTGCTTCCCTGCCTGGAGAAGAACAACAACTTGCCGAACTCAATAGAAAATATAAGGTAAATCAAAACATATATGAGTTTTTACTTAAAAAACGTTCTGAAACTGCCATCATAGAATCCTCTACAGTTTCATCTGTTCATGTTATAGATGGTGCTTTTAGTAATGGAGGTGCAGTAGAACCTAAAAGATTTCTAATGGTTGCGATGGGGGTAATAATAGGGCTGGTATTAGGGATAATACAAGCATTAGCAAGAAATGCTCTAGCAAATAAAATCCAAACTATAGGTGATATTGAGGGTAAAACAACCTTGCCTGTATATGCTACATTACCACTTTTTAAAGATAAAAAATCACTTTATGAGGATGCTCTGAGGGTTCTCCTAACTAAGGTCGAATTTAACCACAATCATCCTAAAATAATTACAATAACATCTTCAACAAATGGTGAGGGTAGAACAACAACTGCAGTTGAGTTTGCAAAAATTATTGGTCAAAGTGGCAAAAAAGTTGTTGTTGTAGATATGGATATGCGTAACTCTAAGGTAAAAGAGAAACTCTCTATCGATGATGAAGCAGGTGTTAGCTCTTATTTAAGTCATGAAAAAGAACTTAGCGAAATAATTCATCATGTAGC
>JALTUB010000052.1 GCA_027047745.1 Sulfurimonas sp. | reverse complement strand
AGATAACTCAAAAAAGCATCATCATCCATCTCGTTTTTTTTCAAGAAAGGAACAAGTGCTTTTATCTCCGAAGAGAAAACAAATGCAGAATCATGAAGATAGTAAATCGGTTTTTTACCAAGTCTATCACGAAAGAGATAGAGTGTATCTTTATCCATAAGTGCGATGGCAAACATACCTCGTAATCGTTGCACAAAATCAACACCCCATTTTAGATAAGCAGCTATGATAACTTCACTATCACTTTGCGTTTTAAACTCAAAATCAAGCTCTTTTTTTAACTCTTTAAAGTTGTAAATTTCACCATTAAATGAGAGTAAAATACTGTTATGTTTTAGAGGTTGATGAGAGCGTTGATAAGTGTCTTGTATGCTCAAACGCTGATGAGCAAAAAACAAACGCTCTTTTTGTTCTATACCACAATAATCAGGTCCACGATGTGATAGTTTTGCTAAAGCTGATTTAGCTTGAGTTTGATTGTATTCGCCGATGATTCCAAATATCGCACACATTATCTGTAAAATCCAACTGTAATATCATTTTCTAAATAATCATCTCGCAAAAGCACTCTTTTTACATTTAACTCTTGTGCTATTTTTTCTATCTTTTCTTTTGTGATGTAGTTATAAGTCTCACTCTGTTTATCTCCATATAGGGCATTAAAAATAAAGCCATGTTTAGATGATTTATAGCAATTAGATATAAACTGAAAAGTTTCAAATGGGGTTAAAATATTTAACGCTCCACTGCAAAGATAATAATCTTTTGTAGGTAGTTCATCTTTACAAATATCGGCTACAAGAACAGAACAAGCCGTTTTTTCTTTGCTTATCAAACACATCTCATGAAGTGTATCAACTCCAAGATACTCTTTTGGTATTTTTAAATGCTTTTTCATATAGGTATAAAGGTCTCCAAAACCACAACCAGCATCTCCTACACTAAAAGCACTCAAATCATCTGGCAAAAGTTCTAGTAAAATATCAAAACGCAACTCTTGAGTCTCTTGTGAAATCCAATTCACTCCTTTTGCAGAGTAACCATGTTGTTTTATTGCTGATATGTAAAATGTTTTGTTGTTTATTCGTGCCATAAAGAATTATACTTAAGTTTTGTATAATAGTGTAAATATTTGAGGATGTGAAATGAAAAAAAAAAGATTGGTTCTTGGTGGTGGTTGTTTTTGGTGTGTTGAGGCAGTTTTTAGCGATGTTAAAGGAGTGCTTAGTGCTGTGAGTGCTTACACAGGTGGAGCTCGTCCAAATCCTAGTTATCAAAATGTATGCACGGGAGCAACAGGTCATGCTGAAGTTGTAGATATAAGTTATGATAGTGAAGTGATTTCACTGGGTGAACTCTTGGATATATTTTTTGTTATTCATGACCCAACAACGCTAAATGCACAAGGAGCAGATAAAGGAACGCAGTATCGTTCTGTTGTTTACTATAGTAGTGAAGAAGAGAAAAAAGTCATCTTAGATCTTATAAAAAAACAGCAAGACAACTTTAAAGATAAAATAGTTACAGAAGTTAGCGAGATAGAAGATGTATATCCAGCTGAAGCATATCATCAAAATTATTATAAACAAAACTCTTCTCAGGGTTATTGCCAAGTTGTAATTGCACCAAAGATTCAGAAATTTATGACGAAGTTTTCAGATAAATTGTCTAATTAGTTATATAATACATGATAAAAAAATCGACACAAGGAAATTTCATGAGTCAAATGTATGAGCTTGCAATTGTTGGAGCTGGTCCTGCTGGGATTGCTACTGCTGTAGAGAGTTACCTTCAGGGTGTTAAAAATATTGTTTTATTGGAAAAAGATACAAATCACAACTCAACTATCAGAAAGTTTTACAAAGATAAAAAGAGAGTTGATGTTGAGTGGAAAGGTCAAAAAGTTGAACTTGATGGTCGTATCTACTTTGTTGATGGCACAAAAGAAAGCACTTTAGACTTTTTTGATGAGATTTTAGAACATCACTCCGTTGAACTTCGTACTCATGTGGAAGTAGCTTCCATAGAAAAAAAAGATGACTACTTTGATGTTCATATGGCAGGAAACAGCATACAAGCAAAAAATGTTGTTGTTACAATAGGACGCATGGGAAAACCAAACAAACCAAGTTATAAAGTACCTCCATCTATACGAAAAAAGATTGCTTATACTGCTGATGGATGTAGTGAGGGTGAGAAGATTTTAGTTGTTGGTGGTGGAGATAGTGCTGTGGAGTATGCAGTTGATTTGTGTGAGAAAAATCAAGTAAGTATCTGTTACAGAAGAGAGACATTTCGACGAGCCAACCCTACTAACCAAACAAATATAACAGACGCTATCATGAACAAAAAGATTGAGCCAATATTGGGTATCAATATAAATGGTCTTGAAGATGATGAAGGTAGAGTTAAGGTCTTGTTTAGTGAAGTTGAGGCACAAACTTATGATAGAGTGATTTACGCCATAGGAGGCACAACACCAAGTGCTTTTTTAGCAAGTTCTGGTATAAAAGAGGAAAATGGAAAACCTAAACATGATGAGAATTATGAAACAAACATCAAAGGAATGTTTGTCGCTGGTGACATCACTCAAGAGTCAGGTGGAAGTATCGCT
>JALTUB010000051.1 GCA_027047745.1 Sulfurimonas sp. | reverse complement strand
AATCAAGATAAAGTTTTTGTCATAAATGATGTTGGGAGTGGCATTATTCCTGATAATGCACTTGCTCGTAAATTTGCAGATATAAGTGGAAAAATAGCACAACTAATAGCGTCTGAATGTGACGAGGTATTTCATGTTATCGCAGGTATAGGTTCTAAGATAAAATGAGGTACTTTCAAGCTTTTGCTCTAAGTGTAAATATGCTTACGATTATTCCTTTTTTTAAGGTTCATGACTTCTATAAAGGCATAAATGGACTTTCGGCATTTTTTTACCCACTTGTAGGGTTTTTACTTGGTTCTTTTCTTTGGCTAGTTCATGCACTTTTACAAGATATATTTCCTGCTACTCATCTTGGAGTGATTATCTTCTCTTTGTGGGTTTTACTCACTGGTGCAATTCATATAGATGGTTTAAGTGATACTATTGATGGTCTTTTTGTTCCTGCTAAGAAGTCGCTAGAGGTGATGAAAGATGCTCATGTTGGTGGCATGGGGATGACCTTTACTTTTGTCTTTCTTCTTTTAAAACTCTCTAGTTTGCTTACTTTAGATGCTTACTATCTTCTACCTGTTATCTTGATGTTTTCTCGCTTAAATGCAGTGTTGGCAATATACTTTTTTAGATATATTAGCAGTGGGGTAGGTGCTTTACTAAAAGAAGAATTAACTTTTAAAATGCTCATGATGAGTGTGATATTTTCTTTGATTATTGCTTTTTTATTCTCTTTTACTCTTGGATTTTTTGTCTCACTTATAACGCTGTTGCTAGTAGGTAAGTTTTTTACTGCAAGAGTAGGTGGACTAAGTGGAGACATTTATGGCTTTTTGATAGAGTTTAGTGAACTTATACTCTTAAACTTTGCACTTGTGAGCCTAACTTAAATGCCTATTACTTTAGTGCGTCATGCAGAGGTTGAAGAAGAGTATATCGGTAAGTATAACGGGCATATTGATATTGGTTTAAGTCAAAGAGGAAAAGAACAGGCAAAAATACTTGCAGATAAACTAAAATCAGAAAAATATGACAAAATTTACTGTTCAGATTTACGACGAGCAAGAGAGACACTTCAGGAGTTTTCTTTTAGAGTAAAGCCCACTTTTACTAAAGAGTTACGAGAAAAGTCATGGGGCAGACATGAGGGGAAAAGCTTTGAAGAGATAGAATCTGAGGGCATAAAATATGAAAACTTTACACAATGGCTAGAGGCTTTGGATGGGGAGAGGGTAGAAGAGTTTGAGAAAAGAGTTCTACAGTTTTTTAAAGCATTAGAAAAAAGTGAAGAAAATATTTTGATTGTCACTCATGCTGGAGTTATAAAAGTGATACAAGCATTTTACAATAGTAGCACTTTAGAAGATGCCTTTATGCAAAGTTTAGGTTATGGAGAGTTTTGTCATTTAAATATTTAATATTATTTTGATATAATTCATTTACTAAAGTAATCTATAAGTTTTTTAAAAAAAGGTGTAAAATGTTTTCAACTGTCAAATCAAAGGTTATCTTATCTGTTGTAAGTGCTTCTTTACTTGGTCTTTTGAGTATAACCTATTATATTTCGCACACTCTTCATAATCTGTCTAATAATACTACAAAAAAATCTTTGATGATGTTAAACAAGTCTATCTTTCAAACTATGACTGGAAGTATGATGATGGGTGATCCTAAAGTTGTTGAAGAAGCATTTAAAAAAGCTAAAGAGATACAAGGCGTTGAAGATTTAACGATTTACAAATCAAAAGCAGTAATAGAAGTTTATGCACCTAAAGAAAAATTTACAACATCTCCAACTATTCTTAATATATTGAAAAACAAAGAGACTAAAATAATAGAAAAAAATGTCAATGGACATCATACTATTGAAATGCTAGAACCCATGGTAGCAGAAGAAAAATGTTTAGCATGTCACTATAATGCAAAAGTTGGTAATTCCCTTGGGGTAATGTCATTGGTTACATCTTTGGATGATAATGATGCTGATATTGAAGTGGCAAATATGCGTCTGTTATTATCTATGAGTGTTGCAAGTGTTATTTTTCTTATACTATCACTTACATTCTTTGTTAAAGAAATTTTTACTCCACTTAAAGTGTTAAAATTACGCATATCAGAACTTGTTAGTGGAGATAAAGATTTAACTAAAAGATTGGAACATAAAGATAATGAGTTTGGAGATACAGCAGTAGAGGTAAATAATTTTATTGCCATGATACAAGAGACTGTCAATGATATAAAAAGTCTAGATAAGCGAAATAGTCAAATATCAAAAGAGATAGAACACTCTAGTTATACTATCAGTAAAGGTGCTAAAGAAGAGCATAAGATTGTACTAGAGACAACACAAAAAAGTGAAAATATCAAAAATACTATTTTAGATAGCATAGAAGTAGCTCAGAGAACACAAGAGACAGTTGAGAGAGCTAGTAAAGAGTTAGATGTAGCTAGAGAGTCCTTAAGTGTCATGAGTTCAGAAGTAAATATGTTTGTCGAGAGTGAAAATGAACTATCTTCTGAGTTGTCTGATTTGAAAAACAATGCTGATGATGTTAAAAATGTGCTAGATGTTATAAAAGATATAGCAGAACAGACAAACTTACTTGCCCTAAATGCAGCTATAGAAGCAGCACGAGCAGGTGAACATGGACGAGGTTTTGCCGTGGTTGCTGATGAGGTTAGAAAACTAGCCGAGAGAACACAAAAAAGTTTAACAGAGATAGATATAAGTGTAAGCACTATCGTTCAGTCCATAAATGATGTGAGTCAAAAGATGGATAAAAACACAAAAAGTATAGAAAAACTAGCAGATATATCCAACGATGTTGAAGATAAAATCGCTGTGACATACGATGCGATACAAGACTCAAACAACATTGCCATCGAGTCTAAAAAAGATAGTACAGTGATGGCATCTGACATGCAAGTCATCATAGAAGATATAGCATCAATAGAAAATATATCTAATAAAAATATAGAAAGTGTAGATAAAATATCTAATGAACTAGAAAGATTGATAGAGGTTGCATCATCACTTCAAGATAGTATAAATAGTTTTAAAAGTTAAAATTTAATGAAGTCAATATTAGAACATTGACTTCATAAGTTTTGCTTTATCTGTTGATAAACTTGCAAGTGTAATAATTATCTTCTTCATATAGTGCCTTTAGTTTTAATTTTTGTGATTATAGCACAGATTATGGATAGACAATTCATATTTAACATTTCTTCCCTGTGAACCTTCAATTTGACAAATACATTCATACTTCACTAACTCTTGTATATCTCTTTTAGCTGTAGCTATGGATACTTTTGTCATAGCTACATATTTTTTACTTGTTAAGCCACCTTTAAACTCTCCGTCATTGTAATCAAGTAGTTTTCTAAGCACTTTTAACTGGCGTGCATTAAGGGAAATATCTCTAATCCTATCCCAAAATTTTGTTTTAGTGATGACTTTATTTATGATATTTAATGTCTCCTCCAAAGAGTTATTAAACATGTCCAAATACCACTCTATCCATTGTGAACACTCTAAATTTGGATTATCAGATAAGTTTTGAGTTTTCTCAAGCTTGTCATAGTAACTTCTACGGTTTTTCGCAATCGCAGTAGAAATATTGAAATACTTGTACTCAAGTCCAAAGTTTTTAGAAACCACATAGTCACCTATAATCCTAGCTATTCGTCCGTTACCATCATCATAAGGGTGTATAGTTACAAACCATAAGTGTGCGACAGCACTTTTAATGTAAATATTTTCATCACTAATGTTGATGAAGTCCAATAGACTATTTATATCTTCTGGTATTTTTTTATAAGGCAAGGCTACATAATGAACTTTTTCTTTTCCAATAGAACCAGAAACTATTTGCATATCGTCATAGCTTCTAAATGCCCCAAGTTCTATTTTAGTAAATTTACTCGGTGTATGGCTAAGGAGTGATATATGCCACTTATGTAAACGAACTAGGTCTAAATCTTCTCTGTTTTGAATACTGTCTATAAGAATATTTGCTAGAGCATCAGTATGGTAAGTTGATTTGTCATGAGTTCCCTCAAAGTGGGCATCAAGTTTTTTTCCTATGGAAGATCTGACACTATCTCGGGAGAGATGCTCACCCTCTATGGCTGAAGTTGAAACTATTTCACTTGTTAAAATATCTATCTTTATGCTATCTTGCTCTTTTTCATCTAGTAAAGATATAAGAGCTTTTACTCTTCCAACATTCTCAGCGATGAGAGTCAGTTTAGGGATGAACTCTTTAACACTGTATTTGAAAGCTGGATACTCTTTATGTTGCCATATCCATTTCTTTTTATTTTGCATTTATATCCTAATGAGCTGATTAATATTATAATCGTATCATTATATGAGCTATTAGTCAAGATAATCGTATCATCTATCTATGCCGACTTCTTCTATTGTTTCCTCTATTATGCGTATAGTTTTTCTTAAAACATGATTGACAAATATTATATTTTGTATTCATTGGTAAAGTTTTTCCACAAAGTTTACATTGGTGGGCTAGTTGGCTTTGCTGAAGTGTCGCTTCAATGTACTTGTTTAAAACACCTCTTGTTTGTCTTGCTTTTTGTTCATCCACAAAATACTCATCAAACCTATAACTAAGCCAGAGATAAAGAGAAATCTCTTTTACCATATCTTCTGCATGAAGCAGGTCATCATTTGTATGGGCATACTCTCCTATGAGTGCTGGGGCATAGTAGTGAACAACTTCTTTAGCTTCTAAAGTATGAATGTACTTTTCATAAGAGGCGATGATGTAGGGGGATTTTAGAGTTAGCGGCGCACAAGCTAGATGATACTTTGTAGCAATATCTAGCTCATATTTATCCACAATGATAGACGCTTCAAGCATATCATCTAAGTTTGAAGCATTAAAAGGACCATTAAATTCCATATTTTGCACAAAAAATTTCAGTATCTCATAGAGTGATTTTTCTTCTAAAATATGTCCTACAAGCTTGATATGTTCTAAGTTTGCCATCACTTTAAAAGGTATGTGGATGATATGGTCCTTTTGATAATACCTTTTGTGAACTATTTTTAAAACATCACTACTTAAAGCTCCTACAAAACCCTCTTCATTTAGTCCAAATCTTCCAGCACGACCAGAGATTTGATGTACTTCTGATGGCAGTAGTTTTCTTGAAGTAACACCATCAAATTTTTCACCTTTGCTAAAGAGTATAGTTTTTATAGGTAAGTTCATGCCCATAGCGATAGCATCCGTAGCAACAAGCACCTGTGTTTCACCTGCTCTAAAACGCCTTGCTTCTTCTCTTCTTACTTCAGGAGAAAGGTTTCCATAAACTACGCTTACTTGAAAGTTTGCACTAAACTCTTGCTTTAGTTTTAGTACATCCTTTCTACTAAAAGCGATGATTGCCGTGCCTGATTTTACATCTTTTGGGTGAGTTGGTGACTCTAAGAGTATGAGAGGATTTTTTCTCTCATGCTCTATGATTTCAAGCTCTTCACCTAGATACTCAGCTAGAGCGATTATAGCCTCTTTTGAGTTACTTGAACCAGTCATGATAATCTCTTTAGCAGGTGCGCCTATGATGGCATTTGCCCAAGCCCAGCCACGGTCTCTATCGTCTATCATCTGAACTTCATCTATAACACAAACATCAACATCAACCTCAAAGTTTAACATCTCTATGGTCGAACTGATGTGTGTTGCATCATCATCTAGTATCTGTTCTTCACCTGTTATAAGTGAGGAGTCTATCCCCTTTGCTTTTAGCGTTTCATAACCTTCAAGGGCTAGTAAACGAAGAGGTGCAAGATAGTATCCTGTATCTGAACTTTGAAGTTTTTGCATAGCCTCGTAAGTCTTACCACTGTTTGTTGAACCTATATGTAGTGTTAGTTTTCTTCGCATCTCTCTTGCTAGTGGAAAAAGGTTTTTAAAGTCTCTGATAGTTCTAGCAAGAAGTTCATGTCGTTGTTTTTTCACTAACTGTTCATGGATATTGTAGATAAATATTCTTGTAGTTTTACGGATGATTTTAGGTGAAAATACTAGATTTTTTGGGAGCATATCAAGAAGAAATTCATAAACTTTTTGGTGAAGTTTTTCATCACTAAAGTGTAAAAGTTCAGCATACTTTCCACACTCTTTTACTACCTCTTCTAAAGAGTTATGAAACTGTTTTTCTTGTTCTTTTTTTACACTCTCTAAAAGCTCTGTAAAGTTAAATCTTTTCCCATTCCAAATATTTTCTAAAACTCCGTTTAACTCTACATGAAGCTCAACTTCATAAGGGATTTCAACATCAGAGTAGGGGAGTTTCATCTTTGCATTTACATTTAAAAGTATCTCTTTATCATGAAGTTCGACACTTTGAGTATCTATCTTTTGCTTTAAAATAGATGCTAAAAGTTTATGGCTAAGAAGTGGGTAAGAGAGTTTTGATTTTGGTGGATTTGCTCTTAGTGATGTTACTATCTGCTGAGTTGTAAGATAAGCATGAGGGACTTTTAGGCTTGAGATAAACTTGTTGATACTCTCTTGCTTTTTATTTATCGTTTCTAGTTTATCTTCTATGATTTTTTGTACTATCTCTTCTAGTTCTGTAGTATCGAGGTATTTATACTCGTAAGGTTTAGTATTTAGAGTAAGGATTTTATGAAAAAATTGGTCATAAACTCTGTACTCCAAAGAAGCATTAAACTCAAACGAGTCATCTATGTCAAAAAATCCATCAAGTTTTTTCTCCAAAAGCTCTTTTTTCTTGCCAAAGCGTATGTTATGCAGTTTAGCATCTACTTTTTCTATGGTTATTTTTTTACTTCTTGTGTTTTCAAATGCAGTCATTAAAAGTGTTGTCTCTTCTTGGTTGGTATCAAGTTCATGAAGTATCTGCTCTAGTTTATCTTCTCTTTGAGGGATGGGATTTTTTGGTTTCTCTGAGTAGTAGATTTCATTGTTCGCTTGAAAAAAGTCTAGTATATCTTTTCTATACCCACCATCTGCTTCACTCCAAAGCATTCTAATAGTTTTAAGAAGTGTTTTTTTGTTATGTTCTATATCATAGATTCCAAGAGTGGCAAAAAGTTCACTCAAAGTTTCTGACTTAACTCTCTCAACCCCAACATCAAAAGGGTCACCATCAAAAAACTCTCTGATTTTTTGGTTTATTTTGATACTTTTTTTATTTTTTTTAGACATTTGCCATTATAACAAAAAAATTTAGTATGAAAATAACAATTTTATGATACTATTACTATAGAAAAAAATAAGGTGGTACAGTATGGGTTTTTTTGGTGGATGTGATAAAGAACAAAATCACATAAAAGAGTTAGAAAACAAAAACAGAGAGCTTCAAGCAGAGCTTGATGAGCTTAGACGCTTTGAGAGCCAACAAGAGGCACAAACTCAAGAGAAAATTTGCTCGCAAGAAGATACAGCCAAAGAAGAAATCATCCAACTTCTTTTAAAATCATATAAGAGTGGTGTTACCTTTACAAGAACTATCATGGAGTCAACTGTAGAACAACTAACAGATGCAAGTGAGACAAATGAAAAAACATCTAAACGCATAGATACTGTTCAAGAGGATTCTGAGAGCATCAATGAGTCTATAAACCTTATAGCTCAAGAGGCAGAAAACCTTAACAATGGTGCAAGTTCACTAAATGATAGTGTGACTTCCATCGGAGATATTATCAACCTTATCAAGGATATTTCAGACCAGACAAATTTACTTGCTCTAAATGCAGCCATAGAAGCAGCAAGAGCTGGTGAACATGGACGAGGTTTTGCTGTTGTTGCTGATGAGGTAAGAAAACTTGCAGAGAGAACACAAAAAGCTACACAAGAAGTTGAGATAAGCATAGGACAGTTAAAACAAAACACTTCAGAGATACAAGATGTTTCAGAGATGTTTAGAACAAATACTGACACGATGAACGAAAAGCTTACATCATTTTTTGAAGAGCTTGAACATGTTATAAGCAACTCTCATCATATCTCTAACATAACTGAAAACATAGCTAATGAAATAGGCGTGGGTACTGGTAAACTAGACCATATCCTCTTTAAACTACTTGCTTATAATACTTTTATAAATAATGAAAAAAGTGAGCTTATAGATGAACATAGCTGTAGATTTGGTAAGTGGTTTAACGAACATAGTTTTAAGATAAAAGATGATTCTAAAACTATCTCTAGTCTAAACTCTCACCATACTTTAGTTCACCAAGAGACAAAACATGCTGTTAAACTTTGGGAAGATGGACAGTACAAAAAAGCTATAGAGCAGATGGCTAAGGTTGAAAACTCAAGTGATGTTGGTTTTGAAGACTTATATGATAGTTTTTTAAAGCATCGTAAACAGTAGTATATAAAGTCTAAAATGCACTATCCAGATGAGTGGACTCAAAAAGAGTTCTTAGTAAATAAAAAAAGACTGCAAAAAGAGGGTGTTGATGTCGTTCTTATCGACACAATCCTCTCTCCCATAGAAAAAGCAAACACACAAACTTATAACCCTCCACAAATGAAAACATACAAAGAGGGAACTGTTTTTGTCTTTTACTGCGATACAGGCAAGGCAACACTTAACAGACTCAAAGAGTATAAAGATAAATTTCCCCAGTATCACTGCGTTTCACTTAAAGGTGGAAGAGGATACTGGAGAGTAAATATGATGGTGATAGATGAAGAGTAAGATAGAAAATTTTGTAATTTGTTTAGAGGAAGAACGATTTTATGATGCTCATGAAGCTTTAGAAGAGGCTTGGTTTCCTCGTCGTTTTGAAGATAGTTCAGAAGTAAAACTGCTAAAAGGTTTTATAAACGCATCTGTGAGTTTTGAACTACACAAAAAAGGTAAAATCAAACAGAGTAAAAAAGTATGGATGAACTATCTAAAGTATAGACAACTACTTTTTAAAGTAGAATCATCATATCTTAATGATTACTATAGTATTTCTAGGCATCTTGAAGAGATAAATTCAAATATGAGGTAAAAATTTGAAAAAAATAGTAATAATTTCATTGGTAGCAAGTTCATGGCTTTTAGCCTCTCAAACACAAACTCCAAAGACTAAAGAGGAGATAAAAGCTGAGATAAACACTCTTAAATCACGATTAAGTTCTTTACAAACACAAATGAAAACATTTGAAGTTGTGAAAACTCCAAAAGAGAAGTTAAAGACACATACAGAACTAGGTTACATTGGTACAACAGGAAATACGGACACTCAAACATTTAATTTAGAATCAAAACTAAAAAGAAAATGGGGTAAACATGAGGGAACTTTAAAATTTGATGGGCAGTATGCTGATAATAAAGGCATAGTGAGCAAAAATAAGTTTTTTGTAGAGCTAGAGTATATTTATGCGTTTACAGGTAGATTTTCTTTTGACTACTTAGTTGGCTATAAACAAGATAAATTTTCTGCTTTTGATTACCAAGCCTATACTGGTCCTGGTGTTAAATATAAACTTATAGTATCACCTAAACATAAGTTGAGCGTTGATGGAAATATACTCTACTCTGTTGATCAATATGCTAAAGTAAACTATGGAGATATAGCTAAAACTAAAGTTGTGGCATATCCAAATGCTAAAAATACCCCTATCTTGGCTACAGACCCAAGTTATAGTGATAAATACGCAGCATATAGACTAAAAGGTGTTTATGTATGGAAAGTGCTAAAAAATCTAAAGTTTGGACAAGAACTTAGCTATAGGGGTTCGTTTAAATATGTAAACAGATACTTTGTTTATTCCAAATCAGCATTAACCACTAAGTTGTCAGATATATTTTCAGCAGGTTTGAGTTATAAGGTTGATTATGTAAACCAAGCAGGTGATAATAAAAACACGGATACAACTTTAACTGCAAATCTTATTGTTGATTATTAATTTATTAGAAATATTAATTTATTAACGCAATTTTTTTGTTATAATTCCATAATTGAATTATAATTTATAATTGTGTAAGAAATTGGAGAGTTAAATGACATATGGTGAATATTACTATCTTGTAAAATATGATATGAAACTTGTAAATGGAGATTGGGTGGTAAACAAACCAAATATCGCTATACCAAATAGAATGTCAAAAGAAGATGCAAATAGTTACTACAACAGAAAATTTAGAGAGTATTGGGCTTCTCAAAAAGATAAAATAAAATAAAATAAGTATATATTTTTATTATCCTTAAAAGTATTATAACAGAAAGGAAAAATATGAAAAAATGTAACTCACTTCAAGAAGTTAGAGACGAAATCGACAGAGTTGATGACAACCTCGTAGAACTTATCTCTCAAAGAAGTTATCTTATCCGTCAAGCTGCTGGGTTTAAAAATAGCGTAGATGAAGTAAAAGCTCAGGACAGGATAGATGACATCATGCAAAGAGTTCGTAAAAGAGGTATAGAGTTAAACATCAACCCAAATATGCTCTCAGACCTTTTTAAAATCATGATTGATGAGATGGTAGAAACAGAAATATCTGAGTTTAGAAACGGTGGTAATTTTTAAAAATCACTACTGTTTAACTCCACGATTTTACTTTATGCCCTTTAATCGCATATAAAAGTATAAAAAAGTAACAAATAATCCCAATGAGATAAGAGACCTGCATGTTTTGAGTTATTTGTGCTATTTTGCCAAAGGCTGGTGGGATTATCGCTCCTCCTGCTATTGCCATGATAAGCAAGGCACTTGCTTTTGCTGTATGTTTTCCTAAATTTTCTAAGGCTAAAGGCCAGATTGTAGGCCAAACTAAAGCGTTTGAGAGTCCTAAAAGTGCTTTTTCTTGGGAAATAACTTTTGGTATGAGCAAAACACCAAGAATATACGAGATAACCATAAAAAAAGAGTGCAACAGCACCTAAAACAACACGAGGGATACTAAAGATGGAACTCTTATCATACTCATCTTCTTCAAACTCCAACTCAGGAAGAGAAGTAAACTTTACAAATAACATGAGAAATAGCAAAACAGAAGTCATGATAATATAAGGAGCTAAAACACCTATGTAAGGGTTTGATGCTGTTTGGAGTATAGTCGATCCTATTCCAAGTGAAAAAAGTGCTTCAAACTCGTTAAGTTCTAAAATAACCTTTAAAAATGGTATCAAAGAACAAAATCCCTATGATAACCATAGGAACTAAACTTGATTTTTTACGCATCTCTCAATCCTTTTAAGTACCTCGCCACTGCCTCTTCATCATTTGTAAAAGGCGAAACAATATCTGCTAACTCTTTAACGCCATCTTGTGCATTCGCGACTGCCACAGAAGTTTGGGCAAGAGCAAACATACCAACATCATTAAAATTGTCTCCAAAAACAGTTAGTTTTTTTAAGTCAAATCCCTCGTATTCACTTACACTTTGTATGCCATGTGCTTTATCTGCATCCTTGTTTAAGATGGTTAAAAAGTAACATCCAACATAAGCTTCAGGTGCTAAAATAAACTTCAAACTATCACCATAAATATCTTGAAGTTTTTGTGTAAGTTCTCTAAGCATATCTTCTTCGCCCATATATACAATCTTAAAGTTTTTATCAAGTGCTTGTATCTTATCTAGCTCCACAAGATTATCATCTTTTGTATATCTTGTCAAAACTTTTTTCTGATACTCGTTTAAAGTCGATGAATGTAAAAAAACTTCATGTAGATTTGCATCTGCTAAAGATATTACAAATGGATAAATCCCAAGCTTAGAGCCTGTGTTTATAATCTCATCTGCTATCTCTTTGCCTATAAACTTAGTATCTATTATTTTTTTATCTTTAGTTACTACCAAAGCACCATCAAGCAAAATCATAGCTGTATTTACTTCAAGACCATCCAAAAATTGCATCGTTTTCTTATAGGTTCTAGCTGTTGCAATGCTCATGATAGAACTCTTTGAGCAAGAGTTCCAGATTTTTTTAGTATAATCACTTATAGATAAATCACTTCGTAAAAGAGTATGGTCTAAATCAGTTATATAAATATTTTTCATAGATAGAAGTATAGCAAATATAATTATAAGAAGGTAATAAATGCCAATCAAGAAAACAGCAATCATAACAGGGGCTAGTTCAGGCATAGGAAAAGCTATAAGCTTAAGAGTTTTAGAACTCGGGTTTAGTGTGATAGGGGTAAGTAGAACTGTTGATGAAAAAGATTTTGAAAGTGAGAATTTTAAAGCTTTGAGATGTGATTTGTCAGATGAAAAAGAGACACTTAAACTTTGTGAAACGCTAAAAAAAGAGACTCCTTTCATCATGATAAACGCAGCTGGTTTTGGACTCTTTGAACCTCATGAAGAGCTAAGTGCAAAGACCATAACAGAGATGACCTTTTTAAACCTAACAGCACCCATGTTACTAACAAATGCAACTCTTAGAAAACTTAAACAAAATTCTGGTTATCTTATCAACATCAACTCCATAGAAGCCATAAGAGCAAGTAAATTTGCTGGAGTTTACTCTGCCACAAAAGCAGGACTAAAAGCTTTTTCAGACTCTCTTTTTGAAGAGACAAGAAAAAGTGGACTAAGTATCACAAACATAAACCCAGACATGACACAGAGTAGTTTTTACGATGAACTGCGTTTTCAAACAAGTGATAAAGAGGATGAAAAACTTCTCACAAGTGACATTGCCGATGCAGTTGAACATATACTAAGCATGAGAAAAGGGGCAGTTGTAAGTGACTACACTATCAGAAGTTTGAAGTTTGGGATAAAGAAGAAAATATACCAAAACAATTAGATATAATAACACTATGCAAACTTTAAAAAAACTACCAATTGGAATACAAACATTTAGAAAAATCATAGAAGATGATTATCTTTACATAGATAAAACAGATATTGCTTATGATTTAATCACTAAAGAGAGTCAATACATATTTTTATCTCGCCCTAGAAGATTTGGTAAGTCACTGTTTTTAGATACTTTGCATAATATTTTTGAAGGAAATCAAGAGCTATTTAAAGGTTTAGCCATAGAGGATAAATGGGATTGGGAGACTCAATACCCTGTTATTAAAATAGATTTCTTTGGAGATTTGAGAAGTGGCGACTCTTTAAAGGCAAATATATCAGAAATGCTCAAATCAAATCAAGATAGATTGGGTGTAGAGTGTGGTAATGTTGATAGTGTTGGTATTTGTCTAAAAAGACTTATAGAACTCTCTTATAAAAAGTATAACCAACAAGCAGTAGTCTTAATAGATGAGTACGACAAAGCTATACTAGATAACCTCGACCAAATGGAAGTAGCAAGAGAAAACAGAGAGATTATCAAAGGTTTATACACTGTTTTAAAAGCTAGTGACCCGTACTTGAAGTTTGTATTTTTAACAGGTGTATCAAAGTTTTCTAAAGCAAGTATCTTTAGTGGACTAAATATGCTAGAAGATATAAGCCTAAATAGACATTATGGAAATATATGTGGATACACTCAAAACGATGTAGAAACTACAATTTTACCCTATCTTCAAGGTGCAGATTTAGAAAAAGTAAAAGTTTGGTACAACGGTTATAACTTTTTAAAAGATGATGTTTATAATCCTTTTGATATGCTTCTTTTTATCAAAAATGAGTTTCAGTATTCAAACTATTGGTTTGAAACAGGAACACCAACTTTTCTTATAAAACTTATAGAAAAAAACAGTTATTTCTTACCAAAACTCTCAAACTTAACAGTAGATGAAAAACTACTCAATAGCTTTGATATTGACAATATCGACTTAGATGTTATACTTTATCAAGCTGGGTATTTGACTATTGATGAGATGCTAATAGATGAAGATTTAGACATCATAGAGTATAAACTAAAACTTCCAAACAGAGAGGTTAAAACATCTCTAAATGATATTATAATCAACCAACTCTATAAAGACAAAAGTGCAAACACTCAAAAAAGATCTATCATCAAAGCTTTAAAATCTGCTAATATGGATGATTTAAAACTCTCTTTAAAATCAATGTTCTCATCTATCCCCTACAATAACTACACAAAAAATGATATACAACACTATGAGGGATTTTATGCAAGTATCATCTATGTTTATCTTCAAAGTTTAGGTTTAAGAATCATCGGTGAAGATGTAAGCAACAAAGGAAGAATTGATTTAACTGTTTTTATAGAAGATAAGATTTATATCATAGAGTTTAAAGTTGGAAGTGATGATGCCCTAAAACAAATAAAAGATAAAGATTATGCTAGTAAATATCTTAATGAAAACAAAGATTTATATCTAGTTGGGATAAACTTTGATGAGGAAGAGAAAAATATTGCTAACTTCGAGTGGGAAAAGATAGTTCCTTAAGAAGTGATATTTAAAGAGCCTCTAGTCTGTTCTTGATTTGCTTTTAAAAACTTTATATTTTGCTGTATGAGTTGCATAGATGATGATGTTTCATCCTGAAGTGTATGAGCTAAAACTAATGCTTCTCTTAAGAGAAACATTGCTTCTTCTGCCTCAGTTTGTTCTTTGTCTTCAAAACTAGGCATAGAATTTAAAAGCTCATCTATAGCTTCTGTATTTTTTTCAACAATAGCTAATTTAAGCTTATTTATCCACATTTGTGCTTTCTCTCCAAGCTGCTAATAACTCTTTAAAAACATGGCTAACTTCATCAAGTTTGTCTGCGTCATTGTCAAGACTTGCCAATGTTAAAAGTTTAATCTCATAAGCATATAGACCATCAAGATACTCTGCCACTTGCCCCTGTGAAGCATCTAATACAGAAATGAGTTCTGTAACAACAGATATAGAACGATTTGTCCAGTAAATTTTCTTTTCAAGATTTTCATCTTTTATAGCTTTTTTTGCTTGTGCATTAAAACGCAAAACACCTTCATAGAGCATTTCGATTAATTTCTCTGCAGACTCAACTCCCACATCATTTTGGGCATAAGTGCTATAGGCTGAACTAGCATACATCTTAGAATCCTTTGTTTTATTTTTATTCGTTTCCATGCCTTTACATCGGCACTAAAAAATATTTCTTTAACAAATTTAGCAAATATTTTCATAATATAAATTTTGCTGTTTTTCACTAAATATTTTTGTTTTTTGGTCGATAATGTACTTATAAAACTATATAAAAAGGATTTATCATGGCAGGTCTTAGTTCACTCGGTGCTGGTTCTGGAGTATTGACATCTGCTCTTATAGATAAGCTTCGTGCAGCAGATGTAAGTTCAGTTTTAACACCTCTAAAAAATAAAATAGCTTTGTCAAATCAAAAAGATACTGCTGATAAACTGTTAAATTCTCTTATGACTACATTTCAGTCAAGTACAAGTAGCCTAGGTGGAGATACTCTTTATCTTAACCGTGAAGTTAGTGGGAATACGAGTGCAGTTCATGTAACTGCAGAGGCAGGTTCAGCTGTACAAGACTTTAACATTACAAATGTTAGTATGGCAAAAGCAGATGTGTGGAACTCAACTTCTCTTGGAACAAACTCAACAGCTATCTCAAATCTCGGAACAGGAACTTTTACAATTACACTTGGTGGCAAAGATTATGCTGTTGACTACGACTCAAATAGCACTTTAAACAGCATAAAAGACTCTATAAACAATGCTGCTTCTAATGTCATGACAGCCTCTGTTTTACAAGTTGGAACAAGTAGTTATCAGCTCGTTATGACTGCAAAAGACACAAATAAAGCTATAACTTTTGCAGACTCAAACACTACAGCAGCACTTCCTCAAAAAAACCTTGCAGATACGCTAGGTCTTACAAATATACAACCAGCAAAAGGTGCTACATTTAAGTACAATGGTATAGATATAGCTCGTGATACAAATAAGATAACAGACTTAGCAGTTGGTGTAACCATAGAGTTAAATCAAAACCAAGCAGCTACAGACACTGCGGCTATATCCATAACTCAGAACTCTACATCTATCAGTTCAGAGATTTCTCTCTTTGTAAATGGATACAATTCTCTAGTTACAAACTTAAATGATATGACAAAATCAAGCAGTGCAACAAATAAAGTCGGTATATTTAATGGTGAAAGTTTTGTAAAGTCTATCTCTAGAAATTTAGAAAATATTGCTTTAAGTGTTGATGATAAAGGTAGGTCACTTGTTGACTATGGTATCTCAGTTGATAAACATGGTGTTATGAGTTTAGACAACAATGTATTTGCTCAGAAGTTTGTCACAGACCCAAAAGGCATGGAGACTTTTTTTCGTGGAGATGGTACTACAGGTGGTGTTTTTACAAAACTAAATAAAAAGATGACCGAATACACTGGCTACCATAAACTACTCAGTAATTTTACAGACCAGTTGGCAACTTCAAAAAAGAATCTAACTGATAGGTATGATTTACAAAAAGCAAACCTTGACAATCGTTATGCCATATTAACTAAAAAATTTGTTGCTTATGATGCAATTATCACCAAACTTAACAATTCGTTCGCATCGCTTAAACAAACTATTGCAGCACAGTTTTCGACTACTACAGGTTGATTTAACTCTCTCAAACTCCACTTCAGAGATATTTCTCTGCTGGGTATCAAAGGCAATACCAACAAGATAGATAGGAAGTTCAGTGTTAAGATACTTCTCATGGTACTTTTTCTCTTTTATCTGAGCAAGAGCATCACTTCCATCTACTTTAAACTCTATAATGATAATAGAGTTTGGCATTTTTATCGTTAAATCTATACGACCTCTATTTGTTACATCTTCACCGACTATATCAATTCCCAGTGCTTTGAGATAAGCATAAAAAAGACTAGCATAGTATCCCTCATACTCGTACATTTTATTGTTTGTAAAGAGATTGTAAGGGATGGAAGCGAAGAGGGATTTGAATGTGTTCTCAAATGCAGAGAAATCAGCATTTATAAGTGACTCGTAAATCTCTCCTTTTAAGATGGTTGTATTTGACTGTTTACTCATAAAGTCAGCAATACTTCCTAAAAGTGATATTTTTACTTCTTGATTTGGGATACCTAGATGGTACTTTGGAGTATCATTATAGTTGATAGTAGTTTTTTCTATAGTCAAATACCCAGTCTGCCACATCAAAGTCTCTAACTCAATATAATCTACATCAAAGCTATCGAGCATCTTATCATCTTTGACTATGTTCTCTAAGTTTGGTAAAAAATAGTTGTTTTTTTCTATAAGTTTGAGTAAAAAGGTTGGTGTTGCTGTAGAGAACCAGTAGTTTCTAAACTCAAAACCTTTTTGGATAAAAAGAAGTATATCAAAAGGGTTATAGACTCCTTCACCTAAAAACTTATAGCCGTTGTACCACTTTTGTATCTTTGCAAAGTCTTGCCCCTCTAGGTATTTAGCAAATACTGTCTCTACATCATTTTGTGTATAGCCACAAATAGTGCTATAGCTTCTATCTAGGGTAATATCATTAATATTATTAAGTCCACTAAAAAGACTCACTTTAGAAAACTTACTTACCCCTGTAATAAAAACAAACTTTAAAAACTCATCAGCACCTTTGATAATGCTATAAAAGTTTTTAAGTTCCTCGCGCATAACTCTTGCTACTTCTGGGTTTTCTATATTATCAAGTATTGGTTTATCATACTCATCTACTAAGATGACTACTTTTTTGTTGTATTTTTTATAAGCTTCATGAATGAGTCTATCAAAACAGATGGAAGGGTCTTCTTCTTTAATGCACTCTATTTCTAAGTCATCTTGATTAATCTCAAGAATTCGCAGTAGTGTTTTATAAAACCCCTCTTTTGTTTTAAAATCACCACTGCTAAAACTGATTCTGATGATAGGATGCTTGACAAACTCATATCCATTTTCATAGATATATAAACCCTTAAAAATCTCCTTATCTCCATCAAATATAGTTCTTAAAGTATCAAGAAAAAGAGACTTCCCAAATCTTCTAGGGCGAGATAAAAAGTAGTATTTTCCATTGTCTATAAGTTCTTGAGCAATATCAGTTTTATCAACATAGACATAATCTTCTTCTAATATATTTCTTAGAGTGGATATACCTATTGGGAGCTTTTTTAGTTTCATGAGCGTCTCCTTTTTAGATAAAAGTATTATAGCAAAAGTATCAAAAAGAAGGAGGGGATAAACATTACTCTTATTAACATTCTCTACAACACTTCAAGTTCTCGTTTATTGAAGTTAAAATCTATCTTGCAATTATCCAAGTAAAAAGTATATATTATAATGCCAGATTTTTCATACACTCAGCACATTTCCCGATGGAATAATCTCTATTTTTAAAATCTTTTCTAAGCTTTTTCATTATTTTATTATTCCATATTTCTTTAATGCTATTTTTATGAACATTTCCGACAACTAAATCATAACCATAAAAACTACAACATGGTAGCACATCACCATTTGCTCTTATGATTAGTCTAGTGTATGGCATAGAACAAGATAGTATATTTCCTTCATTGTATTTTGAATCAGTTGGTTTAAGATTATTGTTTAAATTTTTATATGCACCAAATGTTTGAATATCAACATAATCAACTTTATTGTGAAAATACTCTTGAAAGTAATCTACTTGATGTTCATTTAATGAAGATTTGACAAATGAAGCTCTTAAAATTGGAAACATATTATTTCTTAAAGAATTGGTATATTCTATATTCTTGACAACGGTTTCAAAATCACCACCAGGTCTTACCTTATCATAGGTCTCTTTATCTGCAGAATCAAGACTAAATAATAAGTGAGTGACTCCTGCTTCTATTATTTTGTGAGCTTTTTTCTTATTTAAAAGTACCCCATTTGTTGTCATGATGATATCCATAATATTAGCTTCACTCGCTAAACGAATTCTATCTTCAATATTTTTTACTAGCAATGGTTCATCATTTACATGCATTGATAGAGATGCTAAATTATTATCTTTTGCTTCTTCTATAATTTTTGTATATAACTCCATTGACATAACAGATGTATTAGTATTGTATTCTTTAGCAATATCTTGATAACCTTGTATGCAACTTGGACATCTAAGATTACATTTGTATGTTTGTTCAAGCATAATATATAAAGGAAAATCAGTCTCCAACTCAAGTTGTGAAGCCTTTTCCCAATCATCTCTATATTGTTTATACCTATCCCCAAATTTTTCAATTTGTATATTTTCAAACTCATCTGTTTGCTTAAATTCTATTTTTTCTAATACTTTATTTGTCATTACTTATTTTCCCTTCTTAGCTATAAAAAACAATCTACTGCCTAACATATTGTCATGAATATATTCAGATGTTAACCAATCAAAAGCTTTTTCATTTTTAGGTACTGACATATAAGGTTCTTGAAATTCTAGATAATTTCTACAATTATCAATTTCAGATATAACAGTTTCTTTTTGCATTATAGAAAACCCACAATCTATCAATAATTTTTCCAAAGATTTTTCTGTAAAATAGTTTAGGTGATATATGCAAAATGATGGTGATTTTTCTCTAATTAATCTACTTGCAAGAGAGTTTAGATTTGGTACCATTATTAAAATCAATCCATCATCTTCTAAAGCTTTATATGAACTTTTTATAACTTTTTTAAAATCATGAATATGCTCAAGAGTATCCCATAAAGATATTACTGAAAGATTATTAATTGATAATGGAACTTCATCTGAAAAATCTGTAATTATATTGTACTCATTATCAATATTTTTCAATGTTGATCCTGGCTCAATACCATATAAAGTTTTTATATTATTTTTTTTACAAACATTTAGAAAGTGTAAATTACCTGCCCCTATATCTAGTACGGATTCAATACTGTCACTATATTTGTTTAATTCCTGAATTGCGTATTTATATTTTATTTCATCTAATTTATTTTGTGCCTCAGAAGCATAAGCACCATTCAACGAATACTCTTTTCCATATAACTCTGATAAATACTCAGACTTAAATCTAGGATTTTGAAAAGAAAAACTACATTTTCTACACTGTGAAATAAATAATCCATCTTTATATAGCTTATCTTCAATATCATCAGAATTACATAATATACAATTATCTAAACTTTCAAAATATTTCATATTTGATTTATAATGCATGTTCTCTTCTAAAACATACTCATAATGTGGAAAATTATTTTCCATAATCAAACTTGTTCTTTTTGTTTTTTTATGAAAATTAGAACCACCATATACGATATTTCCATCAAATTCATCTTTATTTATCATGGCACATCTCCCATTTTATTAGAGCATCTTCATCTATATTTTCCGTTGCTTTTTTACCTACTATCTCATCTATAAACTTAGGACTTACCCCATGAGCTGGTCTTTTAAATGTCAAATCACTTTTTTCTATAATTTTGCCTTTAGGTATATCTTTAGAAGCTACTAAACTTCTTCTTGCATTATTTCTTGCACTCTCTTCATCTTCAAGAGCTTCAACTTTAAAACTCCCAAGTATCTTAAAAGTTCTTCCTAAATTCTTTCTATATAGTTTTAAATCTTCTTTATCCATTGCATGATAATGATCATTTCCTTGAAGCGTTTTATCATGAGTAAAATGTTTCTCTATAATAACTGCTCCAAGCATAGTAGCCATCTCGCATACTTTCATCTCTTTTGGTAAAGTATGGTCACTATATCCTATGATTTTATCAGGAAATTTTTGTCTTAGGTCAAGTATCATTCCTAAGTTTGCATTTTCATCAGGTGTTGGATAGTTTAAAACGCAATGAAGTAGAGATAAAGGATTACCAAACTTTTCTATCCAACTAACTGCCTCTTGTATCTCATGAAGGTTACTAGCACCAGTAGAAAGTATAATAGGCTTGTTAAACTTACAAATGTATTCTACAAATGGCTTATTTGTCAAATCTGAAGATGAAATTTTATATACATCCATCATCTCATCCAAAAAGTTTGCTGATTCTATATCAAAAGGTGTACTCATAAACTCTATATCTTTCTTTTTACAATACTCTTTCAATTCTTTCATCTCATCTATCCAAAATCCATCATGTTTTTTAAATAGTTCATATTGTGAAGTTGTAGGCTCTTCATTTGTATCCCAATAAGATGGAGAGTCTTTAGAAGCTAGTGTTTCAGCCTTATAGCTTTGAAACTTAACAGCATCTGCACCTCCCTCTTTTGCTTCATCTACAAGTCTTTTTGCTAACTTCATACTGCCTTCATGATTTACACCTATCTCTGCTATTATGTATGGTTGATAAAGCTTGTTTTCATAAGAGTTTATAGTTTTAAATAGTTCTAATAGTTTCATTTATGTCTCCAAAAACAAGTTTACAATTTCTTTTGATGTTATATCAGTATTTAACTCTTTCATTGCCAATTTATAATAATCATCAAATGTATCAACATCAAATTTAAGTTCAGGATGATGTAAATCACTATCTAAAGGATCAAATGTTTTTATAAGATATTTTTCTTTATTGTCTGTGATATAAGATAGACAATGTTCTTTGTGATGTTGAGTTTTTACAATTTTATTCAGCTCTTTTAACAACTGAAAAGAGATTATCTCAGCACCAAGTCCATCTGGGTATAGATTGTTTTTTGGAATATGATTATAGGCATAGTCACAAGGATTATTTTTGTAAAACTCTATTAAGTTATCTATTTCTAATCCATCTATCAATGGATTATCAGCACAAATTCTCACTATTTGTGTAGCATTTTCATCTTTAACTGCTTCATAAAATCTATTTAAAACATTATTTTCGCTACCTCTAAATACTTTTACATTTAACTCTTTAAGATATTTTGCCAATATGTCATTATCTTCGCCTCTTGGAATTGCTACTATAATATCATCTAAAGCTAACGATTTTTGAACTCTTTTTACAACCCATTCTATTAACGGTTTTCCATGTAAAGATAGCATCATTTTATATGGTAATCTAGTTGAGCCGAGTCTAGCTTGAACAACACCAATAATTTTTTGCATATTACAGTAACTCCAATATTCTTTTTACTACTTTTTTCTTATTTTCTTTAAAATTATACTTACTTATATTTAAAAACAGTAATTTTCTGTAATCACTATCTAAAACCAGTTTTTTAAAACTAGTTTTAATCAACCTTGAACTATTATTTTTATTATATACTCCTAGATTTATAAACCCTTTATCAAGAACAGCGAATCTATGGGTATTTTCTCTCTCATGATGAGATAATACAACTGATGGTATATTCATGTGAGCTAGTTCATATACGGTTCTTCCATTTGATGAAAATGCCACTTGTGTTTGCTCCATAATCTGTGAAATCACTCCTATGGCAAAGGTCAATTCAATATTTTTATATTTATGCTGTTTTAAATATTGTTCTAACTCATCCTTACAAAGATAACCTGAGCCACAGACTATATATATCTTGATATTATACTGTTGTGCCGTATCTATAATAGCTTTTAAAGTTACCAAGGTTAAATTATTTTGATCAGTTCCACCAAAAGTTATCAACACTGAAGTTACTTTATCTTTAAAACTATGTGGTTTTGCATCTTCAAACTCATCTCTTAATGCTAAATATTTATATCCCCACAAAAAGTTTTTACCTTTTATTTTAGGTTTATCGTATAGCTCATTTATTACTAAATCAACTTCTTCTGCTCCTGTCCCTAAGTCTTCAAAATTTACTATTTTTAATATATTAGCATCTTTTAAAGTTTTAATATATTTTAAATCAGTATTCAATATATCGTTTATCACTAAATCTGGTTTTAGATCTATGATGGTCTGCTCTGTATCAACAGTCGATATAACTTTATAATCCATAGACGCTATCTTTTCAACTGCTAACTCATACTTTTCATCACATACAAAAATAATCTCATGATCTGTTATCTCATGAGCAATAGCAAGTGAACGATAGATATGCCCCATGCCAATCTCTAAAGAACCTATTACATTAAAAACGATTCTTTTTCTTTGTAGTATTTTTTCGCATATCCACCAGTCTTGATAATTTTCAATCTCTATAGAATACTCTTCATCTATAATAAATGGTTTATATAAAGTTGTTATTGTTGTTTTATTAGTATTATTAAACATATAAAAAGATTTTAGCTCTTCAAAATAGTTATTTTCTATTTTAACTAAAGATTTATTAGTATATTTGAATATCTGTTTATTAAGTTTTTTTACTGAAGTTAGTATATAGTTATCATTAAATGAAAACTCTTGATAAGCTTCTTTTAAAATATCACTGCTCACTAATGGTGTTTTTGCTCTCCATATTATAATCTTTTTTTCTACTCTATTTTTTATTATAATTTTTATCTTTTCTAAGATATTATCAGAATTTAAAGTTAGGTCGTAATCTTTGTAAAACTCTATATTATTTCTTTGTGCTATCAAAGATATCTCTTGTGAATCTGTAATTATTAAAATATTATCAGTTATCTCTTTTGCAGTATTTATAGCTCTTTGTATTAGAGTGATGCCATTAAGTTTTTTTATCAGTTGATCAGGTATAACTGCATTTTTCTTAATGGCTGGGATTATTAAAAGAGCATTTTGCATTATTTCAACTCTTCCAATACTTCTTTTGTAGATTTTAACATATATTCAAAATCATCATCACTCATCATATGATGAAAAGGAAATGAAACCATATTGTCAAATAAATCATCTGCATTTGGACAATCAGCTTTACCAAATCCTAGCTTTTTATAAAAATCATATCTATTTAAAAGATAATATTGCACTACACATTGAATAAGCTTTTCTTCACTCATCTTTTGCATAAATTCATCTCGTTTACTGTTTTTTACATAAGCAACTAAAAGATGATAATTATGTTCTGTACTATCTACTTTGTGGAACGATAAGATATTAGAAAACTCAAGTTCATTTATAAATCTTATTGCTCTTACTCTTTTTTGAGCATTAATCTCATCAAGTCTATCTAAAAGTTTTGTTCCCAAAGCACACTCTACTTCACCTAAACAATAGTTGTTTGGCATAATATATTCATCATTTAATATAGGTAAATCAACATTTCCCATAGCAGGAGTCCAATAATTCGGTCTTTCAATCTCCCAAGCACAATGACCATTATGTCTAAGCATAGGAATTATATCTGCAAACTTTTTATCTTTTACAACAATCATACCACCCTCACCGAGTGTTGTCATGTTTTTATGAGAATGAAAAGAGAATACTCCAAAATCTCCAAATGTTCCAGCTTTTTTTCCATCTATCCGTGTTCCCATAGCCTGTGCTACATCTTCGATAAGTAAAAGGTTGTTTTCTTTACAAAAGTTAGCAATCTCTTTAATATCAGGAATAATAAAACCATACAAGTGTACAACTACTACTGCCTTTGTATTTGGTGTGATACATTTTTTGATAGTATCCAAACTTACAACTCTAGTATCGATTTGTATATCTGCCCATACAGGTTTAGCACCTTTTTTGATAAAAGGATAAGCAGAGGCAGTAAAGGTAT